>JAFDEE010000033.1 GCA_019310525.1 Deltaproteobacteria bacterium
CTGCCTGCCCCTTGGAATGGCAGATAGGTCCGGCACAGGCAGGCGCAGAGATTGGGGAAAAGGGCCATTTATGGATGGGCACGAAATAGGGAGATCCCGCTTCCCCCCCATGTAAAACAAGGCATACTCATCCTGCCTTCCGAAATTTCCCCTGACCTCCCGGGCACCAAGTTTGATTTTCAATGAAGCTCACCCCTGCACGCAGCAGGGAATCTTGAGCTGAATGGCTATTAGGGTTCACCATGTCATTCTTGCAGCGAGCTACAGGGCTACAGGGTATCCTGGCGAAGGCGAATGAAACGCGGTGCCGGATTAACCAGAAAAGCCTTGACATGACCTTCACTTGTGCATTTACTCATCCTAATCATATTACGAAGGGAGGTCAAATCTTTGCTTCGTCCTACCTGGCAAATCGCTTTTTTGACGGGATTGTTTTTCTTGGGGTACCCGAGTTTTTCGAGCCTTGCCCAACCGTTCGGTGTGGGGAGTACGCGCCCCCCGGAGATAAAACAGCACCTTTCCCTGGGCTGTCCGGGTGGACGGTTTGTCTTCGGACAGATTTCCGATTCCAGCAAGGACCAGTACATGCTGGATACCGCTACCGGCCGGCTGTGGCGCATAGCAGAGAGTGGGGAAGTAGGTATCTTCCTGCGTCCTGTTCCCTACCGCACGGAGTCGGGCCGGTATTCTCCCCTTCCGGACGAACCGCCGCCTAGGGAAAAAAAGAAACCGGGTAAAAACTGAAGCGATACAGAGAAAGGTTCGCATTCAGTGCAAAACGATTGATCCCGGGACTTACTCCCGAGGGGAGCCCGGGACAGAACCGCCCCCGAAAAGACCCCTTGCTTTCCCCGGCTAGGCCCTCAACTCTTCTTCCAGCAGCGTGATGAGCCTCCGACGCGTGTTCAATTGGGGGGCCTCGGTTACCCGCTCCAACAAGTGATTCAATATCCTTCCCACCTCAGGACCGGGGGAAAGATTCAGGATCTCCATCACTTCATGGCCGTCAATGGCCAGGTCCCGGATGCCTATCGCCATGGATCTCCCTTTCACCTCCTCGACTCTCCTCTCCAATTCCGAAAGCTCGTGAAGGGGAATATCTTCCCTGCCGTGGGCCAGGAGATCAGCACGGCGAAACGCAATGAGGCGGTCCAGATTCTCAGGTCCGACACGGCGGACAAAACGTCTGACCGCGCTGTCTCCCCATCCGGAATGGTAACCGACCACATGGTTCCTGATGAGGTGGGTTACCTCCTGTATCATGTTCCGGCTGAACTTGAGCCGATCCATGATTTGGGCGGCCAGGATCGCGCTTTCATCTTCGTGACCGTGAAACCGGAAAACCCCTTCCACCTTTTTCCGAACACGGGGTTTCCCAATATCATGAAAAAGGGCCACCAGCCGGAGGACGGGCTCGGCTTCGACCCGATCCAGGGTCTCCATGATATGTCTGTAGATGGTGAAACGATGGTATTTGGGGTTTTGGCGTTTCCCATACCCTTCCAGGAGTTCGGGCAGGATGTAGTCCATGAGCCCTGTCCTCCTGAGCATCGAAAATGCCTTTGAAGGAGCGGGGACAAGAAGGATCTTCATCAATTCGTCCCGCATTCTCTCCTTTGCCGCACCGGCCACCAAATCCGCCATATCTCTGATGACCTCTTGAGTGACCGGTTCAATCCGAAATCGGGTCTCGGCGGCGATCCGCACGGCCCGCAGAAGCCTGATGGGGTCTTCGAGAAACCGTTCCCTGGGCTCTTCCACTGCCCTGACCAGTCCTCTCTTGATATCGGCCTTCCCTCCAAAAGGATCAATGATACACTCCCCCATTGGATCATAGGCCATGGCGTTGATCGTAAAATCCCTGAAACGCAGGTCTTCCTCGATGCTCCGCCCGCGCCCCTCAGCCCCTTTGAACGGCGTTATCTCCAGGTGTTTTTCTCCCATGACAAGGGTTACGGTATCGTGCTTGAGAGAAAACCTGGGGGTATCCCGGAATACCGCATGGATCCGGGCCGGATCCGCTGAGGTGGCCACATCCCAGTCAGATACGCTCTCCCGCCCCATCATCATGTCCCGTACGGCCCCACCCACGACAAAGGCCTTGAATCCGGAACGATCCAGTCGTTCAATCGCTTCTCTCACGAATAGAGGTATTGCCTCTCTATAGATTGGGTTCATCCCCATCCCTTCCGGTCGCCTTGAATCTTTTCCTTGCTTCCATGAGTCCCATGATTTCACCGAGCCCGACATATATAAACTACTATCGGCTGAAGCCGATAGCTTTAGGGGCCAAGTAAAAATCATCTTTCCTTGAATCCCGATTTCTCACTCGAACCCAGGGCCCCTTGGATCCTTGAACCCTATTATAAAACGATCTAATAAAGTCTTCTTCTGAAGGCGCAGGTTTCTCCCCTTCCCAGATTGGGACATTAAAACATTTTGGATATTCGACATGCCCCTGACTTGACGAACACTATCCTGCGACTTTTGAACAGTAACACAAACGCCCCCGTCAATCCAGTCCGGGCCAGAGTATGCCCTCCCCAATGTCCTCCTTCATGGGATCTCTTCCTGCAAGGAGATAAACTTCGCAGCACTGAAACCGCTCGGGAATGCAAGCATTCCCTAAGGGGAGGGTTCAGAGGCGAGTGGATGGTGCTTGTCAGCTTCCCGGCCCTGTGTTACAGTCCCTGCGTCCGGTATCCGCGGATTCCGCGAACCGAAATCCTGACTGAGCCATTGGAGGCTGAAGAGTTCATGACAACCCAGAAAATCGTCACACGTTTTCCTCCCAGCCCTACGGGGTACCTGCATATCGGTGGGGCCCGCACCGCTCTTTTCAACTGGCTTTTCGCCCGCCAGAAGGGAGGCAAATTCATCCTTCGCATCGAGGACACGGACAGGGAACGATCCACACCGGAGGCCACCAACGCCATCCTGGAATCCTTGCGATGGCTTGGGCTTGACTGGGACGAAGGGCCATATTTCCAGTCCGAGAGGTACCCGATCTACCAAGAATTCATCGAGCGCCTCCTCTCGGCGGGGAAGGCCTACCACTGTCATTGCAGCCCCGAGGACTTGGAAAAACGGCGCAAGGAGGCCCTGGCAAAGGGGTTGAAACCCAAATACGACGGCAGGTGCCGCGACCTCGGACTGGGCCCGACCCCTGGATCGGTCGTTCGGCTGAAGGCGCCCCAGACAGGGAAGACCGTGTTTCATGACCTGGTTAAGGGTCCTCTTAGCTTTAACAACGAGGAACTGGACGACCTGATCCTCAGGCGTTCAAATGGAATGCCGACTTACCACCTTGCCGTCGTGGTCGACGACATCACCATGGGAATGACCCATATCATCCGGGGAGACGATCATGTCAACAACACACCCCGTCAGATCCACATCTACCAGGCCCTGGGCGAACCCCTTCCCCACTACGCCCACGTTCCCATGATCCTCGGGCCGGACAGGACCAGGCTGAGCAAACGACACGGAGCCACCTCCGTACTGGCATACAGGGACATGGGATACCTGCCCCATGCCCTCCTCAACGCCCTGGTAAGGCTCGGCTGGTCTTACGGAGATCAGGAAAAATTCACCATCGAAGAACTCATTGAAAAATTTTCCCTGGAAAATGTGGGTAAGTCCGCCGGGATCTTCAACGCTGAAAAACTGCTTGATCTCAATGCCCGCTACATCAGGGAATCGGATACAGCAGCCCTGGCGGAGGCTGTCCTCCCTTTCCTGGAGAAACGCGGGTTTAAAGGCCTGGACAAGAATGAGGTGGCACGAGCCGTCGAGACCTTGAAGCTGCGAAGCCGTACCCTTGATGAGATGGCGGAATCAGCCCTTTTCTATTTTCAAGACCAAGTGAGCTACGAGGAAAAGGGGGACCGGAAGTTCCTCAAGCCCGGCATCCTGGATCTCCTGGAGGAAATCAAGGGGACCCTCGCAGGGACGGAGGATTTCAGCGAGAAAGGACTGGAAAGGGTCTTCCTGGACTTCCTGGAGAAAAAACAGATCAAGCTGGGAAAGATCGCGCAACCCATCCGTGTGGCCCTTACAGGCAGGACGGCCAGTCCCGGATTGTTCGAAGTCATGGCGGTTCTTGGAAGGGAAAAGGTCCTGGACCGCCTCGAACGTGCCATTTCCCACATCCGGGCCAAGGCGGGAAAATCCCTATGACCACTCCATCCAGGGCGGTACGAGCCAATGAGAGGAAACCTAAAAGACAGGTTTCCTCTCGCCCTTCCTTTTAAAGATTTTTCTATTTTTTCATTCTTTTCCTTTACATTTCATCAATTTTCTCTTTATTCTATGTCCAATCCGCAAATATTATTGAATGTGAGGGAAATTCCAAAAAACGGGACCTCCAGTCGCATCCAAGGCTGAAGGTCCCGGCATGTGGGCGAACGATCCGGTGGATGTCCAGGCACGAAACGGGGCCCACGGACTGGATCCCGTCCTTTTCAAAAAATACCGACTCGAAATTCCACCCTGATGCCATGTTTTCCATAAAGACCGAAAGCCTTGAACTGAAACTCGAAGTGGTGCCGGTAAATTCTCTCTTGATCCACGAAGAGGTCCTGCCCAACCTGGCACACAAGTTGCTTCTCGAATTCAAGAACTGGAACAACTTGCAGAACCCGATCATTGTGGACGAAAACCACATCGTTCTGGACGGAAATCATCGGGCCTATGCCTTCAAAAAATTAAGGTTCACCTACATTCCGGTTTGCAAGATAGACTATTTCCACGAAAAAGCTGAACTACGGTACTGGTTCAGGGTCCTGGATGGAGTAAAGAATATCGCCGTTGTCGAAAGGGTTGCAAAAGAACTTGGAGGTATTGTGCAGGAGGTGGGAGACAAAGAACGATTGAACGAGATCCTCGACCTGAATCCCTTGTCTTGCGGAATCCAGAAAAGGGACTATTGCGCCTCCCTCACCTTTCCCCGGGACACCGTCAAGGATGCGGTCGACGCTTACGGGGCCCTGGAAAAGATACAAAAACGCTTGACAGCCCTGGGTATCGAGGTAAGATTCGTGCCTTGCCAGCACATCACGGAAGGGGATTTTTCCAACACCCTCAAAGATGACGAGGTCGTGCTATGGACCCCCAGGATGACCAAGAAAATGGTCGTGGATGCCGCGAAAAGGGGTCGGGTGTTTGCACCCAAATCTACGCGGCATTGCATTCCTGCCCGCCCCTTGAACGTGAATGTGCCCACCACCTGGTTCAAGGAAGAAGTGACCTTGGATGAAATGAATGATCGCTTCCGGAGGTTCCTTGAGGGGAAACGACTCAAGCGGTTCGGTCCCGGTCAGGTGATCGAGGGAAGATATTACGAAGAAGAAGTATTCGTTTTCTACGACAAGGCCTGATTTTTCGAGGATCGATACCCAGGAAAAATCATGGGTGAAAACAATGGGTGAAACGAACAAGATCTTGAGTCTGTCAGCGGTGGGTCTCGACTCACCCGGCCTGGTCTCCAAGATCACGAGAACCATATACGAATTGGCAGGCAATATCATCGACGTGGAAGAGAACTGTCGTAGGGGGCTGTTTTCCATCTTTCTCGTGATCGATTTTTCATCCTCCGAAAAATCCATGGACGACATCGAAAAGGCCCTGGGAGACCTTGAAAAGGAAACGGGACTGAAGGTAACTTTCGGAGTTTTTGAAAGCGACGAAATTTACTACCCCGGGGAGCGGGAACACCATATCGTCACCCTTCTCGGCACGGATAAACCCGGGATCATTATGCAGGTGTCCACCTTCTTCCACAAATGGAACATCAACATCGAGAATTGCAAGATGATCGCCAGGGGAGAATTCTTCTCCATGGAGATGGTAATCGACACCAGTCATATTCGTGTGGAGGAAGGACGATCGAGGGAGGAGGCCCTGGATCGGATGAAGGCAGAGCTTAAGGAGCTTTGTGGATTACTGGGGCAGAGCGTAGTCATCCAGAGTGAAGACATTTACAGGAAAGCCAAAAAGCTTGTCGTGTTCGATGTGGAATCAACCCTGATCCGACACGATTCCCTCACGCAGTTCTTCGAGAAAATCGCCGGAAAAGTGAAGGCCGCCAATGGAGAATCGATCCATGGCGAGGAGGGAGAGAACGGTCTTGAGCGCCCTGAAGACTATGCCAGGCATTTGAAAGGCATCCCGATCAAGGACCTTGAAAGCTTCGGAGAGGTGCTCCAACTGAATCCCGGCTCCCTTGAGCTGATCCGAATCCTCAAGTCTATGGGCTTCAAGATCGCCCTTATCTCCTCGGGGTTCAGTTTTTTCATCAAGAGAATCTTCGAAGAGGCCGGAGTGGACTATGCCTTCTCGAACATGCTCGAGGTCGACCGGGAAGGCATCATCACTGGAAAATTGGAGGAGCCGGCCATCACGCCGGCCAGCAAGGAAGAAATTCTCGAATTCATCATGGGGATGGAAAAGGTGGGGCCCGATCAGGTCATCGGGGTGGGGGACGGATCAACACAGTCTCATTTCATCCGGAACACCGGTCTTTCCATCGCCTTCAAACCCGAAAACACCACTATCGCCACCGACGGCATCCTGGGTGGGGACAAGATCCTGAGCATGCTCTATTGTCTTGGCATCCCGAAGCAGGAAATCGAGAAGCACTTGAAGAACGCTCCTCCCCTTTCTCCACAACAATCCTGACTCCCCCGAAACCCTGGGAGGAAAAACCGTTCCTTTTAGCCGTGTAGGGATTGATCCAACGCCTTTAAGGCCGTCTCCATCATGATTTCCGGCAGGGTCGGGTGGGCATGGATTGTGTCGGCAAGTTCCCGGACCGTGCACTCATTTTGGACGGCCAGGGTCCCTTCCGCGATCAGGTCGCTGGCATGAGGCCCAACTATGTGAACGCCCAGGATCTTTCCGCTTTTCCTCTCGGAGACTATTCTGGTCTCACCGGCGATTTCCCCGATCACGTGGGCCTTTCCAAGGTTCCTGAAAAGCACCCTGTCCACCCGAATATCCAGGCCCTCCGAGAGCGCCCCGGCTTCCGTAAGGCCCACGTCGGCCACTTCCGGAGAGGTGAAGACCGCGCCAGGAACGGCCCTGTAATTCATGAACAGGTCGTCTCCCATGGCGTTTTGGGCGGCGACGAGGCCTTCCTTGGAAGCCACGTGGGCCAGCATGGGTCTGGAGGGACCGAGAATATCCCCAATGGCATAGATTCCCGGCACAGAGGTCTCCATCTTTTCATTTACGCGGACCCACCC
Source organism: Deltaproteobacteria bacterium (assembly GCA_019310525.1). Classification (NCBI taxonomy): domain Bacteria; kingdom Pseudomonadati; phylum Myxococcota; class Myxococcia; species Deltaproteobacteria bacterium. The sequence goes on from JAFDEE010000033.1 coordinate 7,245, forward strand.
CTTTGCGTCCGTCTCCACCCCGGCACGTTCCAGTCCAACGGCTTCCGTGTTGGGTTTGCGTCCCACGCATACCAGGACCTTTTCCACATCACGCGTCAGGATCTTCTTGTCCTTCTCTTTCAAGTCATCGCAAAAAGGAGAGGGGCCGATGGTCACGCGACAACCGTCCTCCCCCATCTCGATCGACGCTGCGGTCCGGTTCACCATGAACTCGATCTTCGATTTCTTCATCTCCCGCTCGAGGACCTTCGAGCAGCCCTCCTCCACCGACGGAAGGGGCAGAAGCCTTGAGAGACCTTCTACAAGGGTGACCCTGGTCCCAAGGGCGGAGAAGATGAATGCGAATTCACACCCGATGACTCCGCCCCCCAGGATCATGAGAGATCGTGGAATCTCCTTAAGCAAAAAGGCATCGTTGCTTGAAAGGACCCGCTCCCCGTCGAAAGGAAAGTCAGGGAGATCCGCCGGCCGGGAACCCATGGCAAGGATCAACCGATCCCAGGGGACATCAATGGATTCTCCCTCAGGGGACCTGAATTCCACAACTCCGCCTTCCTTTAGGAATCCCTCGCCCTGGAGGTAGCGGACCCTGCTGTGGTCCAGCAAGGTGCGAATACCCCTTGCTTGATCCCGGACCACGCGGTCTTTCCGGGCCATAAGAGTTTCCAGGTCCGGCCGAACATCCCCCTCCACCCGGATGCCAAACTCCGCCGCCCGCCTGAACCGGAGCAACATCTCGGCCGTGGTCTTCAAGACCTTTGAAGGAATGCACCCCCAATTAAGGCATGTGCCTCCAACATTTTCCCGCTCGATGAGGGTGACATCCCCTCCCAACTGGGCCGCCCGAATGGCCGCCACATACCCACCCGGTCCCGCTCCTATTACAACGATTTTCATAGTTTCCACCTTCTGACTTTAAAATTAACGATCCCTTTCCTCCAGAGACCAACATGTTATGCATTAACACCTAAAAGTAGAACTTTTCAAGACCTATAACCCAAAAATCTGCGATTATTGTTAAAATAAGTCAGACATATTGACAGAACCTTCAATATTTATTAAACTTGAGGAAGTTTGTCATCGAGAGCCCTGGACTTTTGGAGGCATGTTCCTGTGAAAATTGATGAAATCAATATCGCCATCATCCGTCACCTCAAGGACGGACGCAAGTCTTTTCATGATATCGCCACCGCCCTATCGGTTTCGGAAAATACGGTCCGGGCTAGGGCCAACAAACTGATGGAAGAGGGCTTGCTGGATGTATCGGGTCTCGTAGATCCTGAACTGCTTCCCGGGCACATGGTCGCCCTGATAGGGGTTAAGCTGGGATGTATGGATCTCGTTAAGAAGGGCAAAGAGTTCAGCGAACTGAAAGGTGTCGTATCCGTAGCGGTAGTAACTGGCCGCTTCGATCTTATTCTCCAAATCCTGCTAAACAACGAGTTTGGACTCCTTGAGTTTTATACCGAGGAGGTATCCCGAATTAAAGATGTCCAATCCGTTGAAACCTTTGTAGTATACAAGGCTTACAACATGAAAGTGCCCTATATCCTGTAATCCTTGTGTGAAACGAAAGCCTTTTTCCGCCCACCAGATGGCCTTGCCCTCTGCAACATGGATGCGTACCAGCCGTGCTCTCTCCGAGGTTTCGATATCCTCATCACCTTCCATGATTCAAAGACATTGACAGGGAGGGGAAAATCTTTCATGATCTAGGCCATTCCGATCCGGGGCAATAATGGGATCAGGGTGATCATTAACAGGCTGTTGAAGGAGAGGCGGAGGATAGGATTCCAGCGGGTTTGGAGTTGATGAACCGGACGAAAAATAGTGGACAAATCCATTCCGTGCGAGAGTGGCGGAACTGGTAGACGCGCTGGACTTAGGATCCAGTCTCTTCGGAGGTAGGGGTTCGAGTCCCCTCTCTCGCACCACCGGCATAAATACCCAAAGAGGCCTTTTCTGAAACCCTCTCTCTAAAGGCCTTTCACGCCCCTTTGTCGAAACGAGCCAAGGTCGAAAAGGTCCGGGATTCACTAGCGATTTCACTCATCCGGGCTGTGCTTCCTGGAGAGAAAACGAGAGAGCCATGATCGATTTTGAAATCGCCGGTAACAGCCTCTGGCATATCATCTCACTCTTTGCAATCCTTTTGGCCGGATTTTTGGGTGGAAAAATCGCCAGGCTGGTTCTTCTGAAGACCTCGGGACAATTCGAAAAAAAGCAGAAGCCGATCCTATCCATCGTGATGAGTTCTCTTGCCAAAGGGGTGGTATTCCTTTCCGTAGTGATCGCGTTTTCCATCGGCCAGGGAATCCTGAGTTTAGGACCGGGGGCCGCCGAACTTTTTAAAACTCTTACAGCGATACTCGTCAGCGTGGCCGTGGGATACCTCCTTTACTGGCTGGTGGAAGTCCCCAACACCTGGCTCACGAACATCTCGGCCAAAACCGAGAGCCGCCTGGACGACATGATCGTCCCCATCGTACGAAAAAGCCTCCGATTCACCATCGTAATACTGGTCCTGGTTCAGATCGCCCAACTCCTCAGCGACAAACCCATAACCTCCATAATCGCAGGCCTCGGCATCGGCGGTCTGGCCGTCGCCCTGGCCGCCCAGGACACCATCAAAAACATCTTCGGCTCCATCATCCTCTTTGCAGACAAACCCTTTCAACTCGGGGATCGGATCGTAGTGGACGGCCACGACGGACCCGTGGAGGAAGTCGGCCTGCGGTCGACCCGCATACGCACGCTGGACGGCCACCTGGTCACCGTCCCCAACGGAGAACTTGCCAACAAGACCATCCGAAACATCGGGAAACGCCCTTACATCCGGCGAATCGCCAACATCACCATCACTTACGACACCCCTCCCGAAAAGGTGGACCGGGCCTTGGAGATCCTCCGGGAAATCCTGGACAATCACGAGGGCATGCACCCTGATTACCCTCCCCGGGTCTATTTCAGCGACTTCAACGCCGAATCCCTCAACCTTATGGTGATTTACTGGTACCACCCCCCCAATTACTGGGATTACATGGCCTTCTCCGAACGATTCAACAGGGAAGTTCTCCGCCGGTTCAATGAAGAGGGAATCGAATTCGCTTTCCCCACCCAAACTCTATACCTGGCAGGCGACCCATCGAGACCCCTCACCCTGAGGCTTCGACGATTGGATCAGCAACCCGACGATCCCTGATGACCCCCTTGCCCATTCGATCCAGGGGACGCGACCTTGATTCCTCTCTCCTGCCGTCCCCCATTCATCACTTTCCCTATTCAAGATTTTCCTCTTTGCTGCCGATATAGGGTCGTAATCTGGGAGAGAACGGGTATGTTGCGGATTATCAAAGAAACCTGGTGGTCCCTGGTCATTATCCTTTTAGGTGCTTATCTCTTCTGGCTCACCTGATCCGGAAACCGAGAGTTTTCCCATTCAAAACCAGGCCACCCTTTTCCTTTCAGGATATCCTTTTCCGGAAAGCCTTGCCTCCCATATTATCTTCTGCTAGTGTATTGTTCTACATACGTTGCAATGCCCTGAAAAAATCCGCGGACCCGGTTGAGCCGATCTTTTTCGATTGGATGGATCGATGTTTCCCCCTGGGTCCGACATGTTCCCAACTCGGGGCACACCCTTACGGATCATGACACCCATAAAGCTTCCCAAAAGGTTTGCACTTTACAGAATCACCCTTCTGCTGATTCTGTCTCTTTCCCTTCTGATTCCTGTCCATTCCCGGGCCGAAGACGGAGAGATCATCCAACTTAGACGAAAGGTATCTGAACTCGAAAAAAGAATCAGGGATCTCGAGACCCGCCTCCAGGAATGCGAAAAGTATGGGATCTCCGAAAACATTTCTGAAAACGGTTGGCGCAACAAAAAGAACTGGCGGCGCCTCCAGGTGGGGATGAAGAGGGGCCAGGTAGAGGCCCTTCTTGGAAAGCCGGTTAAGGTCATCAAGGGAGTCCGGACCCTCTGGTACTACCCAAACATCTTTTGCGGTTACGTATCCTTCGATGAGAAGGGGAAGGTTACCGGTTGGAGTGAGCCGTAAAAACTGACTCGGTGATCTCGGGATCTGAGACCGCCGGCCGTCAATCTTCGATCAGGTGGAACAGGAAAGAATAAGGATTATACCAGTGATGATTTGAGACAGAAATTTCTCCCCATACATCAGGAAGTCAAAAACAGACTCTCTCTTTCCTTTTCTCTTTCTCAAGAGGGACTTTCGGCCGCAAGTTCGGCCAGGATTTCCCGGTTCCGCTGGATTCGCTTCATGTCCGCTTTTCGATTGGCCTTGTTCGGCCTTTTCTTGCCTTTCCGGATGGCCCGGACTTTCTTTGTCTTGGAAGCCATATCTCTAATTACCTCCCTAATGCCCGTCCAAAAATAAGACGGCTTTTTTATCCTCAACCTGCAAAATTGTCAAGACGTATTTTTCACGAAAGTCTCCACGGTTCGTTCCCACCCATCCTTACCGAACCTCCAAAGAAAAAGCGCGATTCCCGTCGCCATAGCGGCGTTCAGGGATTCAACCCCCGGCACCATAGGGATCCCCACGGTCTCCAGATGATCCATTCCCCCGGGGAGCCCCGGGCCCTCAAGACCCGGAAGGAGGCCAAATACGGGAGGGAAGCAGAAAGAGCGGATGTCCTTGCCGGAAGGGGAAAGGGCCACGACGGGGTTTTCCGGCTCCATCAACGCTTTTATTGAAGGACCTTTTACCAAGGGAACCCGGAAAAGGCAACTCCCGGCGGCCCTGAGGCACTTGGGATGAAAGGGGTGGGCCGACTCCTCCAGCAGGACCACTCGTGGGACCCCGAACGCCGCCCCCGCCCGGATCACGGCCCCCACGTTCGCCGGGTCCTGGAAAGGAACGAAAAGGGTGCATCCCCGGGGCCAATGACCCGGATCCCATTTGTCGAGACGGGGTGCCCGGAGGAGCAGAACAGGCCCTCCTGTCCCGAAGATATCCACCTCCCTGAAAAGCGCCGGACTCAGGCGATAAAGGGGGAGGCCCGCCGGTACGGCCAACCCCGAAATCTTCCGCCCTTCCTTCAAGACCAGTGCTTCGCAAAGGTCGGGAAAGTCCCGGAGGATTTCTCCGACCTGCCGGGCCCCATAAAGGAGTGTGTATCCCGATTTTTTAACCCCTCTGGGACCGGACACTTTGACAAGCATCTTGAAAAATGAATTGTTCCGGCTGGCGATCTTCACTCCTTCCATGGACATTCATCCCTGGACGGCCGAACTCTTGTCCCCCGGCGCCCCGGGAAAGGTCCAAGCCCAACCTTTTCGGGCGGGCCACTCAGGAACCCGGTCAGCGATCTAAGATCATCGGCTGAAAGGGTCCGGGGGCGAAAAGTCCCGGCGATGGATGGAACCCCGTATCCCGCCATCCATAGCTTAGCCCCCTTAGCGGGAGGACGATGCACCAAATTTTTCTCTGTTCCGTTGCTTCAACCTCTTCTGCCTTCGCCTGCGGCGGCGTTCTATCTCTCGCCTGCGCTCGATCTTCTTGTGTCTTGCCATATTGTTCTTTCCTCCTGATTCTCATTTTTTCACGACCCGAAAACGGCTGCTTCCCCGGCGGGTCGGAACAGTACTTGGTCAAAAAGAACCGGGATCCACGCCCCGGATTACTCCCCCTTACCTATAAAGGCTTGAAAGGCCCCTCGTCAACAAATAAAACCTCAAACCCCTTACCTGCTAGAACGCCTCCCGAACACGGTCTCCTGGTCCGGCAATTTCCTGTTGACCGTCATGGGATCTTTTCCTATATTCGCCCAGGTGGCTTCACGTTGTTCAAATCCCCTTTTCGCGAGGAACCTAATGGTGGATACAAAAGAAATGAATATCGGACTGGTGGATTTTGATCCCAAAAACAACCAGATCGTGGACTTGTGGTTTCAAGACAGTATCGAGTTCGGGCACGGATGCAGTCTTCACATCAGGATCAAAAACGTCCTCTATCATGCCCGTTCCGATTTCCAGGAGATCGTAATCTTTGAAACCGAAAAGCTTGGAAGGATGCTCGTCATCGATGGGATTACCATGCTCACGGAATACGACGAGCACGCTTACCATGAAATGATCGTCCACGTTCCCCTCCTGCTGCACCCGAAACCTTCAAGGGTACTGGTCATCGGCGGGGGGGACGGCGGCACCGTAAGGGAGGTCGTCAAACATGCAGAGGTGGAGTCCGTCCATGTATGTGAAATAGACAGACAGGTGGTCGAATCCTGCCGCCGTTACTTGCCTTCCCTGGCCTCCTCTTTTGATGACCCCCGGGTTGAGGTCTTTTATGAAGACGGCGCCCGTTTCGTGAAGGAACATCCAGACTCTTACGATATCATCATCGTTGATTCGACCGATCCCCTTGGGCCCGGCCAGATCTTATTCCAGAGACCCTTTTACGAGGACATGAAGCAATGCTTGAGGGGGCAGGGTATTGCAGTCACCCAATGTGAATCCATTTACCTCCATGAAGACGTCATCCGCGGGGTTCACTCCTTTGCGAAAGAACTCTTCCCCAAGACGGGATACTATTACACCCTTGTCCCCACTTACCCGAGCGGGACCATAGGGTTCTACTTCTGTTCTCTCGGGCGGGATCCATTAGAGGATATCGACGAAGAAAGGGCTTTGCGGCTTCCGGGGCTGAAGTATTATACTCCACAAGTCCACCGCTCCGCCTTCACCTTGCCCCTTTTCGCCGCCCGGTTTCTGGAATAACACAGGGGGAGCCCAGTTCAGGTCAGGGGTCCCGCCTTGGGGGTTCAGGAAGCAACCTGCTCCAACTCCAAGCTCAAATCCACAGCCCGGACCGAATGGGTCAGGGCCCCGACCGAGATGATATCCACCCCGGTCCCGGCCACTTCCCCAATGGAATCAAGGTCGATTCCTCCAGATGCCTCGACAAGGACCTTTCCCCCCGCGATCTTGACGGCCTCCCTCATCTGTTCGACACTCATGTTGTCCAGGAGCACGGCGTCCGCACCCGCCTGAATGGCCTCCTTGAGTCCCGCCAGGTCTTCCACCTCGACCTCAATTTTCAGGGTATGGGGTATCCCGGCCCTGGCCAGTTCCACTGCACGCCCGATGGAGCCCGCGGCGGCGATATGGTTGTCCTTGATCAGGACGCCGTCATAGAGGCCCATGCGGTGATTATACCCGCCTCCCATCCTGACGGCATACTTGTCCAGATACCGCAGGCCCGGGACTGTCTTCCGGGTGTCCGTCACCCTGACCTTCGAAGAACCGGCTCTTTCCACGAAACGGTGCGTCAAGGTGGCGATTCCGCTCATTCGCTGCAACAGGTTCAAGGCCGTGCGCTCTCCCATAAGGATACCCCGGATCCCACCCTTGAGCCGGCAGACTTTCTCGCCCCCCTGAACCCGATCCCCGTCTCGGTGATAGGGCTCCATCCGAATGTCGGGAGACAAGAGTTCGAAGACCCGGTTAAAGACTTTCAACCCCGCCAGTACCAATTCCTCCTTGGCGATGAGAATAGCGCTTCCCTGTGAATCGGGTTCGATCAAGGCCTCCGTGGTGATATCCCCGGGACCGATATCCTCCTCGAGAACCCTTCGGAGAAGGGGGTCCAATGAAAAGGAAAAATCATTCATGGATCGACTCGAAAAAAGAGAGGTTTTGATGGAGTTTCCTTAGTTTCGCATCTCCTGTTTCAACCTTTTCCCTCACCTTTGCCACTATGTCCTCGGGGGCCTTGGACATGAACTGCTCGTTCGAGAGCTTCTTCCGGGCCGCTTCCAGGTCCTTCTCGATCTTACGGATTTCCTTCTTAAGCCGCTTTTTCTCCTCCTCGAAATCCAGAAGCCCCTTCAGGAGCACGTGAACCTGGTTTTCACCAAAAACCGCCGTGGCAGAGGCCTCGGGCTTGGCAATCTTTGTTTCCACGGTCGCGGAATCGATCCTGGCCAGGCTTCGAATATAGTCCATGTTCCCCCGCAAAACGTCCGCATCCTCCTTGCGCGGGGCCTCGATGGCGATGCTCACCTTCTTGGAGGGCGCGATATTCATCTCCCCCCTGATATTCCGGATCCCCGTGACAACCCCCATGATCAGCTCCATTTCCGAGAGGGCCTCCAAATCCTGCGGGAACTCTCCGGGTTGTGGAAAAGGTGCGACCATGATGCTGCCTTCCGTCCCTGGAAGCCTGTGCCAGATCTCCTCGGTGACAAAGGGCATGAAGGGATGCAGGAACCTCAGGACGGCCTTGAGGGTCTCGCGGACCACATGGCGGGCTGATCCCTTCAGGATGGGATCGGTGGAATAAAGGCCCTGTTTGGCCATTTCCAGGTACCAGTCACAGTACTCGTGCCAGGCGAACTGGTAACAGAGTCCCGCCGCGTCGTTGAATCGATACTCGTCCAGTGCCCGGGAAATCTCGGCGCTCACCTGACCGATCCTTGTCAGGATCCAGCGGTCGGGCAGCGTATATTGAAGAGTTTCCGGGGCGTTGCCCTCGTCTCCTTCCAGGTTCATGAGGGCGAGCCGGGCCGAATTCCAAATCTTGTTCACGAAATGCCGGTATCCCGATATCCTTTCCTCAGAGAGCTTGACATCCCGTCCCTGGGCGGCCAGGGCGGCAAGGGTGAACCGGAATGCGTCCGTGCCGAACCGGTCCATGACCTCCAGGGGATCGATCACATTCCCCTTGGATTTGCTCATCTTCTTCCCTTCTGCGTCTCTGACCAGGGCATGGATATAAACATCCTTGAAAGGGACGTCTCCCATGAAGTGAAGCCCCATCATCATCATTCTTGCCACCCAGAAAAAAAGGATGTCGAAACCCGTGATGAGCACCGAGGTGGGATAAAAGGTCTCAAGCGCATCGGTCCGGTCGGGCCAGCCAAGGGTGGAAAAGGGCCAGAGGGCCGAGCTGAACCAGGTGTCCAGCACGTCGGTCTCCTGCTCGATGTGCCCACTACCGCAGAAACGGCACTGTTCTGGCGTTTCCCTGGCCACGGTCACCTCCCCGCACTCCCTGCAATACCAGGCCGGAATGCGATGGCCCCACCAGATCTGCCGGGATATACACCAGTCCTTGATATTGGTCATCCACTCATAGTACACCGCCTCCCAATTGGAGGGTACGATTTTAGTACGGCCCTCCCGGACCGCCCGAACGGCCTCCTCCGCCAGGGGTCCGACCTTTACGAACCATTGCTTGGAGAGGAGAGGCTCGATCATGGTCTTACACCGGTAACAATGCCCCACGGCGTTCCGGTAAGGCTCCACCTTCTCAAGGAGACCGGCCGTCTCCAAATCGGCCACGATCTTTTCCCTGCATTCGAAACGGTCCATTCCCTCGTAGGGACCCGCCAACTTATTCATCCGTCCCCGCTCGTCGATCACCTTGATACGTTCGAGGCCGTGCTTGTTCCCGATCTCGAAGTCGTTGGGGTCGTGGGCGGGTGTGATCTTGAGGGCACCGGTACCGAACTCCATGTCCACGTAACGGTCGAAGATCACGGGTATGGGCTTGTTCAGCACCGGCAGGAGCACCTTGGCGCCCGAGAGGTTACTATAGCGTTCATCATCGGGATGGACGGCCACCGCCGTATCCCCGAGAAGGGTCTCGGGACGCGTCGTGGCCACGGTAAGGGATCCCTCCCCATTTTCGAAGGGATAGCGCACAAAATAAAGGAAGCTGTCCATCTCGGCATGTTCCACTTCAAGATCCGCCAAGGCCGTCTGGCACCTCGGGCACCAGTTGATGATATAGTCGCCCCTGTAAATAAGGCCCTCCTCGTAAAGTTGAACGAATACCTGTCTCACGGCCCGTGACAATCCTTCATCCATGGTAAACCGCTCGCGGCTCCAATCGCAGGAACAACCCAGCCTCTTGAGCTGATTGAGAATCACCCCCCCGTATTTTTCCCTCCACTCCCAGACCAGTTCTATGAATTTATCCCTTCCCACCTGGTGCCGGTCCAACCCTTTAGCGGCCAGATCCCTTTCCACCACGTTCTGGGTGGCGATACCGGCGTGATCGGTGCCCGGTTGCCACAGGGTATTAAACCCCTTCATTCGCTTGTAGCGGATGAGGATGTCCTGCAGGGTATTGTTGAGGGCATGCCCCATATGAAGCGAGCCCGTAACATTGGGCGGGGGGATGACGATGCAGAAAGGTTCCCGTTCAGACCTTTCCTCTCCCTTGAAAAGACCGTTCTCTTCCCAGTACCGGTACCACCGGATTTCCACGTCTCTCGATTCATAGGCCTTGGGCATAATCTCGTCATGCATGGGTTACACTCCTAAAAAATCATATAGAAAAGGGGCCGCAGCAACTGCAACCCCTTAACTAAACACAAAACGTCCGAATTTCAAAGTTCTTTTTTGCTGCAACTAGTCCGAGGAGGTATCAAGGCTCTTTCGGAGAGAATCGATCGCCTCGGTGATGAGCTTCTCCGCTACTTCAGCCATGGTCTCCCGGGCAGTGTTTTCACTCAATTCCCGTACGGCCTGTTTCATTGTGGGCTCGAGTCCTTCCCGGATCCGGTCCACGGCTTCCCCGAGAAATCTCTCCAGCCTCTCCTCCATAACTTCGCGCACGGCCCTATCCACCGCCTCCTTGACCACGGGAGCCACCATGGCCTCGAGCTCTTCCCTGCCAAGGACCGATGCGGGCTCCGGAATGGTTTCAGGGGGGCCGGCTTCCTGTTCGACCGCAGCAACCCCTTCCTCCCCGGGAACACCCTCGCCGGTCATAGGGGTTGCTTCCAGATCCCCTTCGGGTTCCGGTAAAGGAGCCCCTATCTCATCGGCCGCCAGGTCCGCTTCCCCGGGAATTTCCTCGCTGAGCATCTTCTCGAGATCCTCCTCGGTGATCTCCTCTGGGTCCCCGGTGGTCTCCATCTCCTTGGCCGGCGTCTCTTCCAGGCCCCCGGCCGACACTTCGTCCGTTTCCATCCCTCCGGGCTCCAGCTCCGCAGCAGAAGGGCTTACCTCTTCGAGCAAACCTTCGAGATCTGATTCACTGATTTCATCCTCGCCCTCGCCAAGATCCGCCTCATCACCGGTAATCAGCTCATCAGCACCCTCCTCGGGTTCTTCCTCCAGAATCCCCGCTAAGTCCTCAGCGCTGATCTCCTCTTCATCCAAGGAGACGCCCTCTTTCGCTTCTTCTTCCTCGATTTCAAGGTCCAGGTCGTCCACGGCCTTTTCCAATAGGGCGTCTTCAAGTTCCCCTTCGGAGATCTCCCCTACACCCTCTTCATCAGGCTGGAGTCCCGCCCCGAAATCAGGGCTCTCTTCATGCAAAGTTTCGGCAAGATCCCCCTCCTCATGCTCTGACTCTTGTTCACCGGGAGGAATTTGATCACTGTCGGAATCCACCCCCTTTTGAACTTCCAGGTCTTCCTCTGCGGTCGTTTGAAATTCCGGGCCCTTCTCCACGAGGTCAACGAGTTCGATGACCTCCTCCCCGCCGGCTTCCTTGTCCTCCTCCTCCAGCGACAGTTCATCAAGGTCAAAATCGAGCAACTCCTCGTCCTTCAGCACCTCATCGTCCAAGGGCCTATCTTCCTTGTCCATGGTCGGGCTCCGTTTCTCGTTGGTTTTTCAAAGGTCTCCCTGTATCCACCGGTTACAGTGAATGTCCGTCATCAAGTCTCCGTCTTCTCCTTGGACCGTCCTGTTAGTAAAATTCCGGTCATTTCAAGGTACACGGACGGTACTCAATGGTAACATTACGGAAAAATTATAGAAATGATCATCTCTAACTGTCAAGATTTTTTCTTCTTTTTATTAATTCAAATTAACTGGTGTCCATCCATAAACAGGCAATTTTATTCAAGGTCAAGGAAGGCGAAAAATTTATGTGTTTCAAGGATTAAAATTTGTCCGCACGCAGCGACGACCCTCCGCCTTCCGGGAGCATATCTCGAATGATGCACTGATCACGGCCGGACATTTCCTCAGGTTGGCTGTTGACCTGAAGATACAAACCTGGTAGAAAGATTATTAATTATATTGTGGGCGATTAGCTCAGTTGGATAGAGCGTTGGTCTCCGGAACCAGAGGTCGCGCGTTCGAGTCGCGCATCGCCCACCATAGGAAAGAATTGAAAAACGTTCGATTTTGTTCAAGGTCAAGGAAGGCGAAAATTTTAACCGCAAGAATACACTGAGTATTCCGAGGATTCTAATTTGTCCGCGTTCAACGACGACACCCCACCTTCCGGGGGGACCCTTGGGTTGAGCCTGACAATAATGTTGGACAAAAGAGAACGCTTTTCAAAGGTCTTAGAAGATCAAGGGCTTAGATCGATTTCTAAGCCTTTTTTATTGACCCGAAAGCTCTTTTTCCAACCCCTGAAACTCCTTTCTGGTTAGTCACAACATCTCGTTGTGCTCCGAGTGGCCTTCTTTCCCGGAATCGTGGACACACCAAACAGCGAAATCGTATCGATAAAGCTCCCCTCCGCAAGCTACAGGGCATCCCGGCAGGGCGGCCCGGGAGAGCGTCTCGAAATGGGTAGAGAGAAGGGTCGAACTGCACGACCCCCAAGGAGACAAGGCAGATGAAAGCCTATATCTTGATGTCCGACGGGAAGCTGGAACCTTTCGACGACCACCCTCGCGAGTGTCTGATCGTGAACCGGCCCTTGGCCAGCCTTCAGCAGGAGGCCATGGAAAAGGTGGACCTGTCCCCCGTGCCAGTGGCAGACCTCGCGCTCATTGACGACAGGGACGAATACATAGTGTTCGACGACTACCTGTATTTTACCCCCGAACTCCTCCTGGAATTCATATCGAGGTCCCGCCCCTTGCGGTGCAGGACGGTAGCGGCGTTCAAACGGGGGATCACAACGCTCAGGACCATTTCGGCCACCCAAAGCGTGGAGGAGTGCGAAGACCTCGTCAAGTATCGACTTTGGTACGTACCTTCGGAAGACAAACGGGGTGAAGATACGCGGGCCGTGATAATTATGGGTGTTCAATGTACCCGAAGGTGGCACGGGTGCCATCAGCCATGCCTTTTACGCCTTGGGCGGGAAATACTCCATCACGGCCAAAGGATTCTATAAGGGATTGGGGTGGTGGAGCATCCTGTGGACCTATGTGATATTCACCATCGCCACCTGTATCGGCGCCTATTCCATGAAATGGAACATGAAGCGCTATTTTATCGGATGGACCATTATTTTCTTCGGTTCCTCGACGTTTTGTCATCGGGTTTTAACCTTAGAGATCATGTGTTCAGCCGCGATCCATCGGCCATGATCCGCTGACACAATCGAACATGAATATCGTGGCACCACCATGCAACACCCTTGGCACAGCCGGGACCTGACAGCAAAACCGGTGGATTATGGTTGTCATCTAATTCTGTCTGTCTGGGTTTTTTTGAGTTTATCAAAGCTTCGCATGCCTCCAATACCAAGCATTCCTGTAACGATGGCGAACAACGGACCTGCCTGGAATACGGGCGGAGGCTTTATCTCAGCAGATATCCAATTATTCGCCTGAGAAAGGGTCCAGAGCCAAACCATCAACGGATAAATTATGAACTGATAGGCCAAAGCCAATCCGCCGACCCAACCGATAAACGGCCGCCAACCGGCCACAAAAATGCTTTTATGTTGGGCCTCGGCTCTATTGATCTCAAGTTGACCTTTCACCAATTCAGCCTCGATTTCCTTTTCTTTCAAGGCGATCTTTAACCGCTCTTCATCTGAAGTGAAAAGGTCATCTGCGATCTTTCCCACACCTTGTATAATACTTCCAATACCTAACAAATTCATGCCAATGCCCCCAATGTTCGATTGATCCATCCAAGGAGAAACTTCTTCTGGCTTGGATCACGATTACAAATTTCCGCATAACGCGCCACTTTTGCCAAAGCATATTTGGTTACAAAGGTCTCTTCCCCGGCCTCGTTCAGCTTTGCGATCGATTTTGGGCCGATAACCCCGTCAGGTGTAGCGCCGACAACGATCTGAGCAAGCTTTGATGCGGTTCTAACCCCGGCGTTCACCGAAAAATCAAACAGACTCTCCGCGATTCTTTGTTTGGTGAGATCATCTCCTTTGATTTTGTCCCAAAAGTTATCTTTGTAAAAATCACGCACCATCTGGGTGAGCTGTGGATTTTCCAAATCGTTTTTATCTATCAGTTCCCAACCATTCCAGTTCGGGTGATAGTTTCTGGCGATTCCCGCGTAGGTTTCACCTCCCCGGTCGCCGGAAACCCTGTGCAAAACATAACCACCCTCATTTTTTATCATCTTTTCAAAAGCACTATTGAAATCCGCCATTTCATCTCCTTTTGAAAGATAAGGTTTAATGCATTCCCGGGAAGGGATCGCCCCTTTCATCTTCCCAACTTACGCGAAAATCCTTGTACTGTGTTCAACTGCCAATAGACTTCGTTTACCAGACCATCACACATGTTTTTCCAGAATAATAGTGGTCAACAGACGGGTAAGAATTTCCCCTCTGTTAGCGAAAAACAACCAATTCTTGTTTGAGTCGATCACAGGGATGGAGTCCGTATGCATTTTTTGCATTTTTTCCAGCACAGTCATTACAGAAGCATTTTGTTCCACTGTTTCTTTGTTAATACCAACGATCATATCCTTAAGTCTATAATAATCTACGGCCCTGTCTTCTCTTGGCAGTTGGGCTACAAATGTACTTGATGGGATCCAACCATCGAATTTCCCTCTATGCTGAAAAACAACGAATTGCAAACCAAGAGTACTTATATATTGTTTCAGCAGATCCACTGAATACCTAGGACCATTTGACAATATCAGCGTATTGATGGTCTTTGACGGATTATTCCGGAGTTCTCGTTTCAATCTCATAAGGTAAAGCTCTGAACTCTTTCTTATTGCTCCTGCATGACCACCGACGGCTTTTATTGATATATTTTCAGTTGTTAAATCTCGGATCTCGGTTCGTTTGGCAGCCTCGCCGAGTTTCAAAAATCCCCCTATTTCCACACTCCTACCTGACTTTATGCTTTTAAGTATTATATTGTACACTTCACCGGCTTCTTGATTGAAAACCAAAAGTAAGATTACTATGAAAAAAGGCCAGACCAATTTGTTTATCAGGGGAATCCAATCGGTTATTCTTCTATCTTCGCCCATGGCCTTCCACCCTCCATTGTTTTATTTCCATCCATAAATGGTATTTCAGCGTTTCCGGGCCTTTTTCAAAATCTACCTACTACTTGAAGTCCTCCCTCAGGATCTTCTCCATGGTCTCAACCAGGAAATCGGCGTCCCTTTCGGAGAAAGGCATTGGAGGCCTGATCTTCACCACGTTGTGGTATGGACCGTCGGTCCCCAACAGGATTCCCTCCTCCCGCATACGATCGGCGATGAAGGCCGCTTCCTCGCCTGCCGGTTCAAGGGTTTCCCGGTCTTTAACGAGTTCCACACCCAGGAACAGGCCGGACCCTCGAACGTCCCCCACGATGGGATACCGCTCCACAAAAGGACGGAGGCCTTCGAGCATCCTCCGGCCGACGTGAAGGGCATGTGCCTGGAGATCTTCTTCCAGTACTACGTTAAGCACCGCCAGTCCTACCGCGCAGGATACTGTGTTTCCTCCGAAGGTACTGAAAAACTCCATTCCGTTATCAAAGGATGCCGCAATCTCGGGCGTGGTGATGACCGCGCTTAAGGGGTGCCCGTTTCCGATGGGTTTCCCGAGGACCACGATGTCGGGTACCACCCCCTGGGCCTCAAAGGCATAGAAGTGGGTTCCGATACGGCCGTATCCCGTCTGGACCTCGTCCGCTATACAGAGCCCCCCGGCTGCACGCACGTGACGGTAGACCTCGGACAGGTACCCCTCGGGGAAAAAAATCTGTCCCCCCACGCTGGGGCAGCTCTCAGCTATGAATCCCGCCGGTCCTCGGCCCTTCTCCTCCAATTCCTCGATGATCCGTTTCACGTGAAGAGCGTACTTCTTACCGGCCTCGGGATCGTCCCGCTTATAAGGACCGCGATAAGTATCGGCGATCGGAGCCCTGTGAACCCAGTCGGGAGCACCGGCTCCTCCGGGGCCGTCGTGCTTGTAAGGGCTGATATCGATCAGGGAGGTGGTATGACCGTGGTAGGCCGCCTCCAGGACGATCATATCCTTACGTTTCGTATGGGCGCGAACCAGGCGAAGTGCCAGCTCATTGCCTTCACTTGCCGAATTTACGAAGAAGCACACGCTGAGTGGCCTTGGCAAGGTGTTGCACAGCTTCTCTGCAAGCCGGTTGATGTGGTCGTGCAGGTATCTCGTATTGGTGTTCAACACCCCCATCTGGCTGCAAGCGGCCTCTACGACCCTCGGGTGGCAGTGCCCCACGTGGGGCACGTTGTTATATGCATCCAGGTATTTCCTTCCCGTCTCATCATAAAGGTACTGCATCCAGCCCCGTACCACCTTGACCGGGTCCCGGTACCCGATGCTCAAATTCCGGCCGATTCTCTTCTTCCTCTGGGCCAGGGTCTCCGCCTTGGTCGGCTCCGGAGGCGGGAAAAGTCTGTCCGGAATCCGGAGGATGAGGTTGGGATCGGGCGAGAACGCGGTCCAGACCCTGCGTTCAGCGGCCCGGCATACGCCGGGGAAATCGCAATCGAGATCAAGGGAGTCAATAATGATCTGGAAGTGGAGATGGGGGGACCAGCCGCCGTTTACATCCGGGGTTCCTATGGTCCCGACTCGGTCCCCGGCCTCCAGATGCATCCCCACCTGTAGACCTGCGATGGATTCCCGGTCCAGGTGCCCGTAAAGGGTAAAAAATGGAATGCCGTCGCTTGTTTCATGTCTCAAAAGAACGACAGGCCCGTAATCGCGTTCCTCCTTATTGTCCGCAAAGGCATGTATGATACCGGGGAGTGGAGTATGGACCGGGGTCCCGGGGCGGGAGAAGAGATCCATTCCAAGGTGAACGGTGCGGTACTCACCCACAGGGCCCTCTCCCACCTTGAAGGGGGGCATGTGGTAGAGTCGGGCTTCATTGTACCGGCCGATGCCCACGAGTGCACCCGTCTCCTCCATCTTTCCGAAAATTCTCTCTGTAAGTTCCGGCTCTCTGTTTTCCGAGGGATCCCCCTTGACGAGAGGGCTTCCGACGCCCAAATCCAGGACGATACAAGGCTCCTTTTCCATATCAAAGCCCAGTATCGGGGCGTAGGGCTCTTTTCTGCCCTTGAGCCACTCGGTCACGACCAGGGCACGTGGAACGGGGGCCAATCCGCAGGCCTCTCTTAAAACCGCTTCGGCGAACCGGGGGGGGATTGCTGAAAGAACAGGCAGTGTTTTTCGAATCGGCCCCTGGCTCACCACAAGGTAATCATCCTCCGGCCGCTGTCTGACCTGCCATGCCGCCACGGAAGCGCTCAGGCAAAGGCGCATCTTCACAAGTCCAAAAAGCGCCCGGATTTCCGGCTCCTCGAGGGGAAATTCGGCGTGGTATCCTTCGACCACCTGGGCCGCAACCCCCAGGGGATCGGGCTTGTCTAACACGGCGTAAGCCAGAGCCACGGCCAGATCGGCCACGGTATAGCTGTAAACCATGTCCCCGAAATCGATTATCCCAGTGACACGTTGCCCCCTGGAATAGAGATCCTGGCCTCCCCCTACGATAACGTTGTAATCATTGGCGTCGTTGTGGATTACGCTTTTCCTGAGCCCTGGAAGGAGGGGTCGGACATCTCTTTCAAACTCCGCCATGCACTGCTCGACCAGCCTCCGAATTTCCGGTTCCTTTATCAATGGGCCGTACTCCCCGATCACCTCTTCGGCCCTGGCTAGGTCCCAGTGGAATGCCCTATGTGCCCCGGGATGATCGAAATCGGCAAGGGCTCTGTCCAGCTGTGCAACACGCCGCCCGAGATCCTGAAACAAGTCACTCGAATGGCGACTTATCTGCCCAAGAGGTCTGCCAGAGAGAAAGGATACCAGCCGCACGAAATGGGTCTTTCCGTCCGGGGACCGGACCTCTGAAATCAGGGTTCCCGTCCTGGAGGGGAATATCTTCGGACAGAAGGGCACCTTCCCTTCAAGGTGTACCAGGGCCTGGTTCTGGGTTTCGAGAAAATCACGCTCCTCCCTGGCGTTTGCAATCTTGAGGACGTAACGCTCACCGCCCTCCGCTTCCAGGAGAAAATTCTGATCCCTCTCGCTGGGTAGCGGGGAGGCTGTAGCCCGGATCCCGAAAAGATCCAAGGCGATCTCGGAGGCTTCGGATTCTGAAAAACAGGGTGTATCGTCAAGCAGGGGCATGGTTATCCTTTCTTTTGCAGTACCGGGAAACCGGTTTCTAACTAGTTTCCATCAATAAGGCCGATTTTGGCAATCTTTCTCCTTCCCCTCCGGGGCGTACGTAGGTCCTACGGGCCAGAGATTTGACCTTGCATAAATTTTCTCATTTATGGATGGATACCAACTATCCCTTCAATCCATCCAGCACCCTCCGTACGGTCTTTGCCAGTGTGGTCATATCTATGGGTTTCATAACAAAGGCCTTGATACCCAATTCCCGGGCCTTTTCCTCGTGGATCCCTTCACTGTACCCGGTGCACAGGATGATAGGGATATCTGGGCGGATCGCCATGATTTCCTGGGCCAGCCTATCACCCCTCAATCTGGGCATGGTCAGGTCGGTGATCACCAAGTCGAATCCTTCCGGACTGGAGCGAAAGACATCCAGGGCCTCAATGCTCTCCGTCTTGGAAAGGACCCGGTACCCAAGCTTTTCAAGCAAAGGATGGTAAACACCGATTACGGCCTGCTCATCATCCACGAGGAGAATCCGCTCCTTTCCACCGGGAAGGGGTTTACGGCGTCCGGTCTCAGCCGCGGGCCGTGCTTCCAGGGCGGGAAAGAGGATTTGAAAAACCGCACCCTCCCCGGGTTGGCTGCGAAAAGCAATTTTCCCTCCGTGTTTCTCTACGATGCCCTGGGCCACAGCGAGTCCCATCCCGGATCCCTCGCCAACATCCTTGGTGGTGAAATAGGGATCGAAAATCCTGCCTTGGATCTCCAGGGGGATCCCGTGTCCGGAATCCTGTACCGTGAGCCGGACATAGTCGCCCTGCCCGGCATCCGGGAAGTCCGGATCGCTTTGATCTGCCTCCACTCGCACATCCTCAACTGAAATCTCCAGGACTCCGCCATCCTCTTTCATGGCATGGGCCGAGTTCATGCAGAGGTTGATCAGGACCTGATTGATCTGGGAAGGATCCGCCGAAATTTGCCGGGTCTTTTCCGGGACGGACAACCGGATATCGACGGTGGTGGGGATAGAGGAGCGAAGGAGTTTGACAAACTCCTTTACGAGCGGGACCAGATCGAGGGGCTGCAGGCTATGGTCCACGTGCCTGCTGAAGGCCATGATCTGCTGGATGACGTCCCTGGCACGGAAGCTTGCCTTCTTGATCTCCTCCAGATTGTAGCGGATAGGGCTCCATTCAGGGGTATCAGTGAGGGCCAAATCCGTATTTCCGATGATGATTCCAAGAATGTTGTTGAAATCATGCGCCACCCCTCCGGCCAGGGTGCCGATGGCCTCCAGTTTCCGGGCCTTCTGGAGCTGTTCCTGGAGTCGCTCCTGCTCCGTGATATCTCTCAGGAGTCCTTGGATGACGAATTTTCCTCCGTAGGTTACGATGGATCCTGAAACCTCGGCTCGGAATGATGAGCCGTCCTTTCTCAAGGCCTGGTAAATATCGGTTGTATAGGACCCGGTCTTTCCCACAAGGTATCCCTTGATCCGCCTCTGGACACGGTCGTGGTCTGCAGGAGCGATGGCGTCCCATAGTGTTATTTTAAGGGCTTCTTCCATGGAATACCCGAATAGTTTGCAGATCCGCCTGTTGAGGAACAGGAAGCGGCCGGACGGAATCTCCGCCATGAAAAACCCTTCCAGGGTATTCTCCACCAGGGAGCGGTACCTTTCCTCGCTCTGCATAAGTTCCGCTTCGGCCTTCTTTCGTTCCGATATGTCGTTTCCTATGACGAGCACCCCGGGTTCTCCCCTGAATTCGATGGGCAGGGCCGCAGCCTCCAGAAGGAGCTTTCCGCCGTCCTGCTTCATGACCTCGATCTCGGCAGGGGAGGAGCCCTGCCCATCCTTCGCGCTTTTCTCTACACTGGAAGTGATGGCCTCCAGTGAAAGGGGATCCATTATATCCCCGGCTGCCAGGCCCATAAGCTCCCCGGATCCTGAAAAACCGAGCATACGGGCGGCGGCCGGGTTGTTGAATGCGATCCTGCCCTCCTGGATGACGAGGATGAAGTTGGGAGAGGCCTCGATCAGGGCCCGGTACCGTTCCTCGCTTTCACGAAGGGCCTCTTCGGTGTGCTTTCGTTCAGAGATCTCCTGGACCAGCTCACTGTTTTTCTCCGCAAGGTCAGAAATTTTCTCCCTCACGGCATCCCGCATTCGGGCGAAACTCCTTGCCAGCAGGCCGAGTTCGTCCCTGCGGCCGGTATCGATGGGATGGCTGAGGTTGCCGGAAGCAATCTCGACCGCAGCCTGGATAAGGGTCGAAACCGGCCTGGTGAAGCGGTTGATCACCACAAAAAGGACCGCCAGCACCAGGAGAGTTACCACGAGAAGGATCTCACCCAGGGTCCTCCGGAAGGCGGCTCCGTCGGCGTATTTGAGTTTAATCGGAACCGCATACCCGACGATCCATCTCCATTCCTTGAAAAAGGAGAAGATACACCAGATCTTCTCCCCGGCGGAATTCATGAAAACCAGTTCTCCCCTCTTCTCCTTCAACATCTCCCGGACATACCCTTTCTCAGCGAGGGACCGGTCGCCGCGGGAAAGACGGGGATGCATAACGACCTCGCCGTTTTCCTTCAGGATGAACGGAGATACGGCCTGTCCTGGAGACTTGTAATGGAGCCTTCGCAAGTCTTTCAACGCGGATTCCTTGAAATCCTCATCATAGGCCGCCCTCATTCCAGTAGCCTCGAGGCGGTCAACCCTTCTCTCAAGCATCCCGATGATATTTTCGATCTTCTCGAAATACACGGCTCTCTGGCTTTTATCCAGGATCGTTTTCAGCCGGTTATCCGCCAGGAGGAGGATGCAGAGCGCGGCGATTGCGAAGGCCATGGCGATGATGACCAGCAACTTAAAGGTGATGGAATTTCTCCCCATCACTGCCTCCCTTTTCTGATGAATGTGGCCCTGTCGATGAGTTCCATGGGAAATTTGATTTCGAGTTTTCTGGCCAAGTCCATATTGAGCAGAATCCTCGCCTGCCTGTTTCTGGTTATGGGAATCCGATCGGGGGCCACTCCGTGCAGGATACGGAGTGCGGTGCGTGCGGCATACTCACCGAACTCCTGATTGACTTTCGCAAAACTCACCAAGACCCACCGCCCCAGATGGGTCGAGACCGTTCCGGTCGGAACGCACGTGTTTTCCATGACGAACTTCTCGGCGGCTCGGTCGTTCCAACCCTTGATTCCGGAATTGTTCCGAAAGAAAAGAATATCCACTTCCCGCTGAATAGTCTTGTATTGCCTGCGCCATTGGAAGAAGTCATCCACGAGGGCGGTTCGGTCGAAACGGAGGTGGAGCACACGGAGGTAATATCCGAGGGCCTTGCGATCGGTAAGAGTATCCCCGCTGATCATGCCGATTCGGTCACCCCGCGAGTACTTCCGAAGTTCATCAAGGAGTTCCATGATCAATTCCACTTCAATCTGCCCGGTGACATTCCGGCATGGGTATCCGTAAACGGCTGCATCCCAGTTGACTCCGATGAAAACCACGGGCAGATCCGAATCCCGATAATAGGGAACAATGAGGTACTGGTTGGCGGGGTTGGCGGGGTCATCGGCCGCAATGATAAGATCCGGCTTCCACCTCTCTATGACCTCCCTGGCCTTGAGGGCCGCCCTTTTGAGCATTTCCGGTGATTTCTTCCGCTTTTCGTCAAGATAGACCACCTCCATTTTCACTCCGGAGGCCTCAAGGATTCGGCGTGCGGCCCTCTGCATGATTCGGCCCGGCACATACTCGGCATGGTAGGAATCCACGTAGATCACTTTCTTTAAGGGATTCGCCAGAGCCTTCGCCCCGGCCTTCACCACCGATTCCATCTTCCCTGAAAACAGAAGGATGGAGGAGAAAGCAAACAGCCCGAGAAACCTTGCCGCAAAAACGGATATCTTCATGTCTGCCCTCGTCAACAGGGCATATTCATATACCGATCCCGCCACGGATCCGTACAGGGCCTTGATATTGGATTTTGGGCGGGAAGATCGCGGGAGATGAGAAGTCAAGACTCGTTCGCGCTTTTTTTCGCTCGAGAGTATAAGGTCGGTCGCTATGCTCTTCCCTGTACCGGGACAGATTTTTTTATCCTTAGAAACGCTCTAGAAGGAGAGACCGTACGAAAAAAATCTGCATATAGAAATTTTCCGAAATTGTCAAGGGAAAACTATGAGTTACTGCAATATAAGTGCTTTTTTCTGGAACTTTCGATCTGATCCTGCTTTCAGCCCTTTGATCCTTTCCCGCGGCCCCGGCCCGGGACCCCCGTGATCCTGTAAAAGGTGTTTGACAGGCGCAACAAATCTGGATTAATAACAAATAGTTCTTCGATACATTCACCAGCCTCCATAAAGGGCGCGTCCCCACAGGCCTTTATTGAAACAGCACCAGTTGGGGGAAAGAATGAGCGAAAAAAGAAGATCCCTCAGGACGGTAGAGGTCCCCCTCTCCTTTCAGCCCGCCTTCAACCATGCCGAGGAGTACGTAGCACGATACTTTGATCAAAGGCTGGAAGATCCCTCCCGGGGGCGCATCGAAATCTCAGGGGAACGATACATCCTTGTGAGAGCGGCCTCCATGTCCAAGGAGTTTTTCGACCTTGTAACATCCCTTTACCGGGACCGGGGAGACCGGCGGGCAAGGGCCGAGGCCCTGAGTTTCTTATTCGATCTGGCCCATGCCATCGGAAAGGCTGATGCAAAGAGTTTCTTCACCAAGATGGGCGTAAAGGACCCCATCGAGAAGCTTTCCGCAGGCCCGGTGCATTTCGCCTATACCGGGTGGGCTTTTGTCAAGATATTTAAAGAATCCCGTCCCACCCCGGACGAAAATTACTTTCTGATTTACGATCATCCCTTCTCCTTCGAGGCCGATGCCTGGCTCAAGAGAGGCGAGAAGACGGATTTTCCCGTGTGCATGATGAACGCGGGGTATTCTTCCGGGTGGTGCGAAGAGAGTTTCGGGGTCTCTCTTGTTGCCGCAGAAGTGCAATGCCGCGCCATGGGCGATGATTGTTGCCGTTTCATCATGGCCCCTCCCTCAAGAATCAAGGACCATATTGCCAGGTATCAAGGTGAAACGCCCTCAGATGACCGCGATCCCGGCCCTTTCGGAATCCCGGAATTCTTTCAGCGGAAGAGACTTGAGGATGAACTCATCAAGAGCGAGGAGACGGTCCGGGCACTTTTGAATGCTCCCAACGACCGGGCCATGCTGCTTGATGCCGGAGGGAAGATCCTGGCCCTTAACAAGACGGCCGCCGATACCTTTGGGAAAAGAGTGGAGGAACTTATCGGGCGAAACGCATTTGATCTGCTTCCCGAAACTCTCTCTAGCCGGAGGAAGTCCTGGCACGAGCAGGTAGTCCGAACCGGAAAGCCTTACCGTTGCGAAGACCGCTGGAACGGCCGGTGGATGGATACAACCGTTGACCCTGTAAGGGATGCCCAGGGAAACGTGGCCAGGGTGGCTGTGGTGAGCAGGGACATGACGGATTATAAGCGCATGGAAGAGGCCCTTCGCAAAGAGAAGGAATTCAATGCCACTTTGATCAAGACATCTCCAGCCCTGTTCGTGGCGATCGATGCAAAGGGTCGAATACTGCTGATCAACGAGGCCATGCAAAAAACCCTTGGATACTCACATGAAGAAGTCGCCGGGAAAAACTATTTGAAAACCTTTGTTCCCAGAAGTGAATGGCCTTTCCTCAAGGCCGTGTTCCGGGATCTTCGTGGAGCTGGAACGACCGTCAACGAGGGAAAAATGGTCACCAAGGACGGCAGGGAACTCATCGTCGAGTGGCACAGCCGGCATATCCTCAAGGAGGACGGAAGGCTCGATTACTTTCTTGCCATCGGGGTGGACGTAACGGAACGCAAGCGCGCGGAAGAGGAGTTGAGAAGACACCGTGATCATCTGGAAGAACTGGTAAGGGAACGTACCGACAGCCTGACAAAAACGAACGAGCGGTTACAAAGGGAAATTGCTGAACGGAAGCAGGCCGAAGAGGCCCTCAAGAAAAGTGAGACCATGCAAAGGGCCATATTCGATCAGACCTTGCAGTTTACGGGCGTCCTGAAACTGGACGGCACAGTGCTCAAGGTAAACAAGACAGCTATGGATTTCATCGGGGCCCGGGAGCTCGAAATCACGGGGATGCCCTTCTGGGAAACACCCTGGTGGGAACAGTCCGAGAAGGAGCGCGAACGGCTGAAAAGGGCTGTGGGCCTGGCGGCCAAGGGGGAGCTTGTGCGGTTTGAGACCACCCATGCCGCCGCCGACGGTCGGCAGATGGACATAGACTTCTCGCTCAAGCCGGTGCGGGATGATACGGGAAAAATCCTCCTTCTCATCGCCGAGGGTCGGGACATCACTCCTCTGAAAACCGCGATGAGGGAACTCAGGAAGAGCGAGACTCGTTTGAAGGTCCAGTCCAAGAGCCTTGAAGAAGCCAACATCGCATTGAAGGTCCTGCTCAAACAGGTAAAAGAAAAGGAAAAGGAGGACAAGGAAAACATCCTTTCCAACGTGAAACAACTCGTGATCCCGTACCTTACCAAATTGAAGAAGACGGGGCTCGACAAGGGACAGATGACTCTGGTGGAAATCCTTGAGACGAACCTGAACAGCATTGTCTCTCCCCTTGTGACACGCCTCTCCTCCACATTCCTGAACCTGACCCCCATGGAGATCCGGATAGCCCACCTCGTCAAAGAGGGTTTGACCAACAAGGAAATGGCGGATCTTCTGGGGACTTCGCTGAATACCGTTTCCTCACACCGCCATAGTATCCGCACCAAGCTGGGACTGAAAAACAACGGCACGAACCTTCGATCCTACCTGCTTTCCCTGGAAAATCAGTGATTTTTTCTCACCATTTTCTAACCAAAATAACCTTCTTGACCCCATATCTCCTACCGGATATGTAAAGATAATCCAGGTCTTTCAGCGTTGTTTTGGGTTCCTGCGACCTTTCCCCGTGCGAGCGCCGCGTTTCATCACTCTCCTCCCTTTTCTACTGAGATGCATGTTCCCGCTCTCCTGCCTTCAATCCTGGATGATCTCCTGCCGGAGACGGTTCCATGGCTCGTTGTGAAGTTTCCGCCATTGCGGTTAAGAGACCTTTGAACCCAGATTATGCATGACAAATCTTGAAAGAAGTTGTTTCTTTAATGATTGCGGACCGTTGGACATCTTTCCAAACCAAATTGCATTCACCAGAAAGGTGCAGTCCGGGAACATCAAATTCATTCAAAATTTGTCACCCTTCGGGATTGCCGATTTTGCCGAATCTGCTGCGTTGCAAGGCGCTCGAAGTACAAAAGTACGTCTTCGCACCTTGGGCCTTGCATCTTCGACAAACTTGGCAATTGCACAATCCGGGTTGCAAAACGTTTAATTTTGTTCAAAGTCACGGGAAAGGAAAATTTCGACCATCCCGCTTAGGATGCCAAGCGGCAGAGGCACCATGCATTGGAGTATTTCGAGGATTGAGATTTGTCCGCACGAAGTGACGACTCCCCGCCTTCCAGGCTGATCCCCGGTTTCAGACCAACGGTGAGGAGATCGGGCAAAGTTAAGCGTTTTGCAAAGGTCTGGTTATGGTCCTGGGTGCCTGCTGGGAGCCCCCCCGTGGGCGGGATAATAAAACCATCATCAAACGAAGGAGGGAGAGCATGGACAGGAAAAAGATTTTTCTACCCGAATCCGAGATTCCACGTCAATGGTACAATATACTGGCAGATATGCCCACTCCCATGGAGCCGCCGCTTCATCCTGGAACCGGTGAACCCATTGGGCCCGAGGATCTGTCTCCCATTTTCCCGATGCCCTTGATTGAACAGGAGGTGAGTACCCAGCGCTGGATCGACATACCGGAAGAGGTGCTCGAAAAATACATGCTCTGGCGGCCCTCGCCCCTCTATAGGGCCTTCAATCTTGAAAAGTATCTGGATACCCCCGCAAGGATCTATTTCAAGAACGAGGGGGTGAGTCCGGCAGGCAGTCATAAGCCCAACACCGCCCTGGCCCAGGCATACTATAATAAAATCTCAGGCACCAAGCGCATCACCACTGAAACCGGGGCAGGACAATGGGGCAGCGCTCTTTCCATGTGCTGCGCCCTTTTCGGGCTTGAATGCAAAGTGTTCATGGTGAAGATCAGTTACAACCAAAAGCCTTACCGAAGGATCATGATGGAGACCTGGGGTGCAAATTGCGTGCCCAGCCCGAGCCCAGAGACCAAGGCCGGCCAGATGATACTCTCCGAGAACCCCGAATCCCCTGGGAGCCTGGGTATCGCCATCAGTGAGGCAGTGGAATTGGCGGTTCAGGATGACGAGGCGAAGTACTCCCTGGGAAGCGTATTGAATCACGTTATGCTCCACCAGACCATCATCGGCCTGGAGGCCCAGAAGCAGATGGCCATAGCCGGAGACTACCCGGATGTTGTCATCGGTTGCGCCGGCGGGGGAAGCAATTTTGCAGGCATATCCTTCCCCTTTCTGAGAGACAAGATCAACGGGAAGGACATCGACGTAATCGCGGTGGAGCCGACCTCCTGTCCCACCATGACCAAGGGGCCTTTCGCTTACGATTTTGGGGATACCGTGCAGATGACACCCTTGCTGCCCATGCACACCCTGGGACACAGCTTCGTGCCCGCACCGATCCATGCCGGAGGCCTCAGGTACCACGGGATGGCCCCGACGGTGAGTCAGCTTATCATGGACGGTCTGATCAGGCCGGAAGCCATCCCTCAGTTGGAGACCTTCCAGGCCGGCATCACCTTCGCCAGGACTGAAGGGTTCATCAGCGCCCCCGAAACGGACCATGCAGTGGCGATGGTCATACGGGAAGCACTGAAAGCCAAGGAAGAAGGGAAAGAAAAGGTGATCCTTTTCAACTGGAGCGGGCATGGCCTCGTGGACATGGCCGCCTACGAGGCTTATCTCAGGGGCAAACTTGCGGACCATGCCCTGCCGGAGGACGAGATCCACAGGGCCCTGAACGACATTGAGCCCTTGCCTAAGCCGAAACAATTCAAAAAGGGAACCATATAGCCTTCCACGCAGGGGCGGGAGGGAGCGGGGGACTCACCCGCTCCCTCCAACCTCTCTCCTGGACCACCATCCCGTTCACCCCCGATTCCATGCCCACCCCCCTCTGGCCCCGGCTTCAGGTGGAATCCGCCGGGGTTGCGGAAATCCGCTGGAGCATTTATAAAGGTCCTTGACAGAAATGGATATCGAAAAAGTCGGCCGTTTCCCGACCCGGGCCGCCCTCTTTCTGAACCATCGAACGATCCAAAGGAGCAAACACCATGAGACCTTGCCGAAAAGTCTTCCTGATGGGAATTTTCCTGTTGTCCGTTCTTTTCTCGGCCCTGCTGCTCCAGGGCTGCTCGGGCGGAAAAGAAGGGGAGAAAAGGGAAAAATCCTCAGCAAAAACCACCTCAAAAGCCACCTCGAAAACTTCGATCGAACTCATCCTGGAGGACTTAAAAGCCGGTAAAATCGATTATGAAACCGCCCTGATCTATCAGGTCTACGCCGTTTTCAAGCATCACGGTCTCCCCCGCCAATATGCCTCTGACAAGATGACCCGAAGGGCCACCACTCTATTCAAAGAAATCAGAGAGAAGTGGGATACCCTCTCTCCTGCGGCCCGGAACAAACTCAGGCCTTTCCTGGTAAACCCGCTTTCCCCGGAAAGCTTTTACATGAAAGGCCCGGAGGCTGACAAAAAAAAGAAGACCAGCTTCCTTTCCCTGGCCTATGCAGGAACCCCTCCTATGCCCAATACAGGTAATCTCAACCATTACGACGCCGCCAACGGAAAAGTGAAAATCTGGTACCGCTCAAATGAGCGGCAACAGGCCCAATGGATCCTGGAATCCTTTGACCAGGACAAGGTCTTCGAGAAAGAGACCACGCTCATGGGAAGGCAACCCAAGTCCGACGGTGGGGCGGTCGGGACAGACCAACGCCTGGATATATTCCTGGCGAATATGAGCGACATGGGCCTGACCGTGGGTGGTCCTGTGGTTAATCACAAGACCTATGTCCACATTTTCATCAACAAGGGCATGTCCAAAAAAGAAATCCAAAACAGCACGGCCCACGAGTTCTTCCACGCCATCCAATATAATATGGACTGCAACGAGGCCAGCTGGTGGATGGAGATGACGGCCACCTGGTGCGAAGATTTCATCTACCCGGACTATGACATCGAACACCAATATCTCGACTGGTATTTCAAAAACTTCAAGATGCGAAAATCCCTGGCCTTCGAAGACGGGAAACACGAGTACGGGGCTTACGTGTGGCCCCTGTACCTGGTTCAGAAGCACGGGAAGGATATCATCGGAAAAATATGGCGTGCCTGTGAATCATCCGCCGCCCTCACGGCCTTCGTCAACACCATCCCAGGGGGAGTAGAAAAGGCATTTAAAGAATTCTCCCTCTGGATGTATAACGAGGAACCGGCCAAGTATTTCAGGGACGGCGCCAGGCCCGGAAGATTTCTTCCTGCCAAACCTTCCATCTCCAACAACCGAATCACGGTGGCCGGAAGTGTGAACACGCCGGTGAATCTCTCGTACCTTTCCCTCACCATGGAGCGGTTCTATTTCAAACCCGGGGACAAGCAGCACATCCGTTCCATCGATTTTGACCTGACCAATCTTCACAAGAGGCATCCCAAACTGGCCGTATGGGCGATCATCAAGATCGCCGGGGAAATCGAGGTACAGGAAGACTGGTCTGGGGTAGATTTCCGCAACTATTGCTTTGACCTTCCTGAAGAAGACCTGGAAGAAATCGTGTTTATCTTCGCCAATCCTACTGCCACCGAGGACTTCAATGGAGCGAACCTTGTGGATTACACGGCCAAGGAGTACGGTTGCGATGCAAAACTTGACATCAAATGGGATATCCAGTCATCGTGGGCCGGCGACTGGGAGTACCTGTATCCCAATTCAGGCGGAATGAAGGCCCGGATGGGCGGCAAGGTCCAGCACCGGGAAGGCGGGGAATTGAGCGTCAGCTTCATAGAGAACATCGTTGATCCTGAGATCGCCGATGACCCTGAAAGCGGCAAACGTCTCGTCCCTTACGGAGGGTTTTCCTACCATTCGAGCGGCTCTTCCCGGGCAGATTTCCTCCCCGTAGCCCCCCAGGGACTGAGGGGCTCTTCCAGCATCATCTGCCGGGCCTCGGACACCTGGGAAGGGGATGAAAGGAGTAAAGCCACAAAGACCCTGCTGCGCCTCAAAATCATTCCTCCGGAAAAAAAAGAAGAACGGGTTCAGGTGACGGAGGAGGAGCTCAACCAAATGCCGGAAGAGATGCGCAATCAAGTCAAGCAACTCTTGGAGCTTTCCCGAAATCTCCAAAACTCCATGGGAGGGAAGTTCAGCGATCAGGAACCCAAGGAAGGGGAATTAAAGTACAGTATATTACTCTCATTCGGTGCGCTGCCTGCCACCAGTACGGTCAGCATGGGTGTAAACGACGCCTCGAACGTAACGGAGTCGACCACGATCACGCCCGATTCGATCGAACTTGAAGGCGTTTTCAAACAGGAAAAGCATGTCATCCCCATCAACAAGACGATCCGGAGCACTTTCGGGTCCGCACACTTGACAGGGACCCTGCGGCTCAAAAAGAAGCGAAAGTAATGGAGGGACAGGCGGCGAGGTGAGGTTCCAGGATTTCCTTTTCCACCATCCCCTCCCGAATGAATCGGGGGGGATGGACGGTTACATCAAGTACCGTGGACCCCTTTCCTCCCGGGGTCCTGCCGCCGTCAAGAATCAGATCCACCTCTTCCCCGAGGGTCTCCATGACCTCCCGGGCGCTCCGGCAGGCCGGGCTTCCTGTGGGGTTGGCGCTGGTTCCGGTTATGGCCGTGCCCACTTCCGCGGCAAGCCTGGTCGGGACAGGGTGGCTTGAGAGTCTAATACCGATCTTTCCCGTGCCGCCGGTCAAAAGGGGTGAGAGGCCGTGACGGGCCTCCAGGACCAGGGTGAGCCCGCCGGGCCAGAATCTTTCCATGAGCCGCCGGGCCAGGGGGGGCACTCGCGCCACATATCTTTCGAGGACATCCACGGAAGGGATAAGAATCAGCACGGGATGTCCCTCTCGCCTCCCCTTGATCCGGAAAAGCCTCTGGAGGGCCTTCTCATCCAGGGCATTCACACCGAGGCCGTAAAACGATTCCGTGGGGAAAACCACTGCCCCACCCTTAAGCAATACCTCGGCCCCCAGTTCTATCCCCCGATCCGACTCTTTGCCGCTTGAAACCCGGATGATCCTGGCCATGGTCTCAGGGATTCCATACACCTGTCGGTTCACGGGCTTCCCGGGCCAGGTTTTCCCGGTAGGCCTTGATTCTGGCTGCAACGGCGCTATCCGTAAGCCCCAGGATTTCACCGGCCAGCACCGCGGCGTTCTTGGCTCCTCCCGCACCGAGGGAGACGGTGGCCACGGGGATACCCGGGGGCATCTGGACTGTTGAGAGCAAGGCGTCTATTCCTTTTAAAGGAGAGGAATCAATGGGGACGCCGATTACGGGAAGGGTCGTGTGGGCGGCGATGAATCCCGCCAGGTGTGCGGCCCATCCCGCCCCCGCGATAATGACCCGGAGGCCCTTTTCTTCCGCTTCCTCCGCAAACCGTCGGGTATCCTCCGGGGTACGGTGTGCCGAAAGCACACGCACTTCGTGTGGGATTCCCAGTTCGGCCAGGGTCCGGGTGCAGCCTTCCATCACCGGCCCGTCCGACTTGCTCCCCATCACCACGGCCACCAAGGGTTTCTCATCCGCCATACCTCGTCTCCTTTCTTTTTCCTTGAAAACACGCAATGAATTCCTTCCGGACTGCTTCCCGCCGGGACCTGAAAGGGTTCCGACGCTCATTGAAGCGTCAAAAGGGGCGGTCCAGCAGCACACAGGGATTTTCAGCGCTCGGCCCTTGCCATGCCAATCAGGGGATAGATAGCCATGCCGGCCAGCCAGGCGATGTCTTCGGCGGAGAGAAGGCCTGTGATATTCCCGTCGAAGAGGATGTTCCCCTCGGGTGGGAATTCATCGTCCCCCTTCCATAGGATCAGGGCCAGGGGCACCAGGGGGAAGGCCTGGATCACCACCGAGACGTCTCCGTGATCAAAGTCTTTAGCGCCGTATACCCGCCCGGCCAGGTCCCGAAGCAATTCCGGGCGATCACCGAAGCCCTGGACCAAAGGATTCTTTGCCCTTTTCAAAAAGGCGTCCAGGTAGAACCGTCCGTCCGGGATCTCCTGGTAGGCGATCCACCGACCGCTCAGGGGGGCCCCGCTCGTCTCCCAGGCCCCGCGAAGATAATGGGCCAGCAAGACCTTCTGCTGGACGGGCAATTCTTCGCCCGTATCCCGGTAGTTCATAGTCATTCGGGGCCAGGTGACCAGCACCTCCCTGTTGAGAAAGGCCAGGGAAAACCCATCAACCCCGGCTCCCTTGCCCTGGGGTTGGGCTCCCGCATAAGACGCCAGGAGATCGGGATTTCTGCCTGAAAGCTCTTCAATTGCCAATTCCAATGCCTGGTTGTAATCGTCGATCCGTGCCATTCGGCCTCCTTACCCGGCGCTTCACACGGGAAATGCCGGTTCCATAATAACGTATAGTAACACCTTAATCCTGCAAGCGTCGAGTCTGCCTAAAGATGCAAGATTCAGGTTGAAAGCTGAGTGTGTTATAGTAGAAACGCTCCCAGGAATTCAAGACCTTATGCCCCTATTTTTGGTCCCCTTGACCGTGGAAAAAGGAACTTCCGGTATGGCCAGGAAAAAGGACAACTTCAACCCGGCTTTCAAAGACCTCCGCGTGAAATGGGAAAGGGCCCGGAGGAAAGCTGAAGATGCTCACGGATCCCCCGCCATTCCCCGCACAAAGGAGGAAAGAGGTGAGGACCGGGTCTTCCTCGAGGCCATGTCGGATGTCATTCCCCTCGAAGATGATAAGCGAAAAGTCCCGCGAAGGACAAGGTCCCATCCCAGGCCCTCCCATCCCGCACCCGACGACGAGCAGGCCGCCATGAATCACCTCCATGGCCTGGTACGGGGGGTCGTTGAAATGGACATGACCTTTACGGACGAGTATATGGAGGGATGTGTCAAGGGTTTCAGCCGCCGACTGATGAAAAAGCTCAAGAGGGGGGAGTTCCCGGTCCAGGACTTCATCGATCTCCACGGGCTGACCCGCCGGGAGGCTGAAGAAGCCGTTCGAGGCTTTCTTATCCAGAGTCACAGGGTAGGACTCCGGTGTGTTCTGATCGTACACGGCCGGGGCCTGAATTCCCCGGACAGTTTCCCGGTCCTCAAGGAAGGGCTGCCCCTTTGGCTCGGGAAGGGCGCAATCCGAAAGGTCGTTCTTGCCTTCGCAACGGCCCGGCCCTATGACGGGGGTACGGGGGCGATCTATGTTCTGCTCCGAAGGCGCTGAGGGAGCCTTCCGATCCCGCCCGGATTCCCAAGATGCTGTTTCGGCAAAGGAGACGTTTTGCCGTGAAAAATGCGCTTCCATGTTCTATAATCCCCTTGGCGCTTCATTCGTCCTGATCATCCAACCTGCCGGAGGAAAAACATGAAACTCGGCATCATCGGCCTTCCCCAGGCCGGCAAGTCCACCATCTTCGCCGCCCTTACCGGGGCCAGGGGCGAAAAGGACGTCTCGAAAACCGGCAAGGGGGACCGGAGGATCGGGACGGTGAAGGTGATGGATGAAAGGGTGGACTTCCTGGAAAAGCTCTATTCTCCCAAGAAAACCACCTATGCCAGGGTCGAGTACCTGCTCCCCCCCCCTGCTGCCGGAGGAGGAGACGGGTCGGTATCGGAGAGTGCTCTATGGAACCGGGTGCGCGTGTGTGACGCCCTGATCCACGTACTCCGGAACTTCAAGACCCCTGGAGGGATCGAACCCGCTCCCGAGGAGGACTTCTGGCGGCTCGAAGAAAATATGATCCTGGCCGATCTCGTGGTGGCCGAGAAACGGCTCGAACGCATCGAGCTGGACAGGAAGCGGGGAAACCCTCCCAACAAGAAAGAATTCGAACTTCTCCAACGAGCAAAAGAGATGCTTGAAATGGGCCGGCCCCTTCGGGCCGATGCCGATCTCTCATCGGCGCAGGTTCTGCGGGGATTCACCTTTCTCTCGGCCAAGCCCCAGCTCCTCGTGATCAACAACGACGATGACGACGAGTCCATGCCCGATTGGGAAAAGGGGCCCGAGGATCTGGAGTCGATGGTCGTGCGGGGACGGCTTGAAATGGACATCGCGGCCATGCAGCCGGAGGAGGCCCGAGAGTTCCAGAGGGAATTTCACATCGAAACATCGGCCCTGGACCGGGTGATCCAGGCCTCTTATCGGCTCATGAAACTCATCTCCTTCTTCACGGTCCTCAACGACGAGGTGCGGGCCTGGACTGTCCCAGAGGGATCCACCGCCCTTGACGGGGCCGGGGCGGTGCATTCGGACATCCAGAAGGGCTTCATCCGGGCGGAAGTCCTCCCCTTCGAGGCGCTGAAACGCCACGGGACCTTCCAGGCGGCAAAGAAGGCTGGAGAGGTCAAGCTGGAAGGCAAGGAATACCTGATTCAAGACGGTGATATCATTGCATTTCGATTCAACCTATAGGAACCCCCAAAGGGTTGTGGTCCCTGTTTCATGGCCGCAACCCTTTCGACCCATGATCCAAATCCTGAGTCAAAAAGCATACGGTTTCGAAAAGGTCTCACAATAGGAGACCTTTGAAAAACGTTCAATTTTGTTCAAGATCAAGGAAGACGAAAATTTTAACCACAGGAATACCTTGAGTATTTCGAGGATTAAAATTTGAGTCTGACGCAGAGATTGGGCAAAAGGGGGCATTTTTCAAAGATCTCACAACAAAGGAGGATGAGTAGAGCCCATGGACAAGATCAAGGTCGGCATTATCGGAGCCGGCGGTTACGGAGGATGCGGAGCCATCGAACTGCTCTTGCGGCATCCCACGGCTGAAATCACTGCACTCATCGACAAGCAGGACACGGGGCGGCCCATCAGCGGGATCTATCCCCACCTCGAAGGGTTCTGCGACTTGCCTCTCATGGACCCGGAAGACCCCGACCTGCCCGAGAACTTCGACGTTGTCTTCTTCGCCACACCTGACGGCGTGGGACAGACCCAGGCCCCCCATTGGCTGGAAAAGGGAGCCAAGGTGATCGACTACAGTGGAGATTTCCGCTTCAACGACCCGGAGACATACAGGGGCTATGCGGCCAGGATTGGAAGGCCGGGAGAACACGCCTCTCCGGACCTCCTTTCCCAGTCCGTTTACGGCCTGGCGGAACTCCATCGGGAAGAGATCGCCAAGAGCCGCCTCGTCGGCAACCCGGGCTGCTTCGCCGTAAGCTGTATCCTGGGCCTGGCGCCGGCCGTGAAGGCGGATATCATCGAGCCGGAATCCATCGTCTGCGACGCCAAGACCGGCGTATCCGGAGCCGGGAAAAATCCCTCTCCGACCTTTCACTATCCAGCCCGCTATGATGCCATGAACGCCTATAAGGTCTCGGGTCATCAACACGTCTTTGAAATCGAGAGAGAACTAAGCCGCCTGGCCGGGAGGGAAATCCGCATCACCTTCACTCCCCATGTTGTACCAATGTGCAGGGGGATCCTTACCACGATCTATGGGGACCTGAAGGAAGGCATCGGGATAGAGGAGGCCCAGGAGGCCTACCGGGAGTTTTTCGAGGAAAGCGTCTTCGTACGGATTTACGGTCCCGGGAAAGGCCTCACCACGGCCGACGTTCGAGGGAGCAATTTCTGCAACCTGTCCCTCAACGTGGATGAAAGGACCGGGAAGATGATCCTTGTCAGCATGATCGACAATCTGGTCAAAGGGCAGGCAGGAAGCGCCGTTCAGAACATGAACATCTTGTTCGGACTCGACGAGGCCACAGGTCTCATCCACCCCGGGCAATATCCATAGACTTCGCTTTTCTGCTTGCCGCAAAGGCCATCTTGGGATGCGACCGCACCCGGGGCTTCATTCACGTTCGCAGGGAAACCCTGAAGCTTGCTACAAGAATAAATGCGATTCCCCTTAAGATAATACTCCCCGCTGCCCGAAGCGGAGAGTTTCATCCGGGCGTCCTATTGCAGGTCCCCCCGCGGGGAAAAGCGCGCCTGTCGTTGCCGGTTGATCTCGGAGAGGATCACACCACCTGCCACGGAAACGTTCAGGGATTCCACGACACCGTGGCCGGGGATCCGCACCACCTGGTGGCACCGTTCCCGGACACCGCGTGTCAATCCCCTGTCTTCCCGGCCCAGCACCAGGACTACGTCCCGGTTCCAGTCCACCTCGTAGACCGTTTCCGGGCCGTTCCCATCGGCACCAATGAGCCAAAAGCCTTTTTTCTCTGCGTAGTCCAGCGCCCTCCCCAAATTCACGACCCGGGCTACGGGCAGGCAGGCGCAGGCCCCTGAAGACCGTTTCATGACCCTTGGCGTGACCCTTGCCGAGCGATCCTTGGGCAGGATGAGACCATGGACCCCGAAAAAGGCGGCCGCTCGGATGAGGGCCCCCAGATTTCCCTCATCCGTGATATGATCCGCTGCGAGGATCAATCCTCGACCCGGCTCCCGAAGCGCGGCCTCTATGATCTCGTCCTTGTCGGTATAACTGAAGGCTCCTGCCTCGGCCGCGATTCCCTGGTGAGGGATGTCCGGGAACATGGCATCCAGTGCGGAACGATCCCGGTATGTGACGGGAACCCCCCCTGCCTCGGCAAGCTTCAGGACCTCTCTTATCCGATCGGTCTCTTTCTCCCTGGCAATCCAGAGGTTCATGACAGGGGGATTCCCCCTTATCAGGGCCTCTCGCACGGCATGGAAACCCGGGACAAGGTTCCTCCCCCTCTGAAGGTCTCCACGGTGAGCCTTTTTCTTACCCTTTACCATATCCCTGGCCGGACTCCGACACCTGAAGAAAATCCCACAAGTGATCGGTCACCTGGGCCTTCATCCTCCTATTTACCCTTCCTTTAGCAAGAGCCAACGCTCCTCCGGCGGCCTCCCTCCTGACCGGGGGCGAGGCCTGGCCTCAAGGGATGGGGCGGGGGGAATTGGATCAGGTCTGAAAGCAGTGCAACTGCGGGTCGTCCCCCGGGAAGAATCAATCCCGTGAGGCGATCTGGATCATCTCTTTTATCCGGGGCATTTGGGCGGAGGTGCGGCAGCGCTCGGCGATAATGATGGAGGCGAGTTCTTCCACGGCCTGCTCCAGGCTGTCGTTGAAAACGATATAGTCATACCAGGAACAGTTCTTGATGTCCGCAACCCCTTTTTTGAAACGGGCCTCGATCACCGGCCCGCTGTCGGTAGCCCTCTTCTTGAGGCGGTTTTCCAACTCCTCGAGGGAGGGAGGGAGGAGGTAGATCAGGATGCTCTCCTTGAACAGTTTCCTCACGTTGGCCGCGCCCTGACTGTCTATGTCAAGGACTACATCGATCCCCTTCTCCATGGGCTCCCGCAAGGCGGCATAGGATGTCCCGTAATAGTGATTGTAAACGACCGCCCACTCGACAAAGGCGCCCTCGTCGATCATGCGCTGGAAAGTCTCCTGGTCCACGAAATGGTAGTGGACCCCTTCCTCCTCTCCTTCCCTGGGCTCACGGGTGGTATGGGAAACGGAAAACCCGAGCCCGTCCACCCGTTCTCTCAGGCCTCTTACCACCGTTGTCTTTCCGGTACCAGAAGGGCCTGAAATGACGAACAATCGGCCTGGCATGGCTATTCTTCCATCTCGTCTTTGGTAAGCTTGAAATCCGGGCTGAAACGCTGGGCTATCGTTTCGGCCTGAATCGCCGAAAGGATGACGTGGTTGCTGTCGGTAATAATGACGGATCTTGTCTTTCGGCCCTGTGTAGCATCGATGAGCCTTTTCTCCTCGCGGGCCTCGTCCCTCAGGCGCTTGCTGGGGGCCGCATTCGGAGAAATGATCGCGATGACACGGTTGGATACCACAGAGTTTCCAAAGCCGATATTCACCAGCTTGTGTCCCATCGACCCCTCCTTTCATTCAACATTCTGGATCTGTTCCCTGAGTTTTTCAAGCTCACCCTTGATCTCCACGGTCAGGCCCGAGATAGAAGCATCGGAGGCCTTCGCGCTCATGGTATTCACCTCCCGGTGGATCTCCTGGATCAAGAAATCCAAACGACGCCCCACAGCCTCGTCCAGGGCCATGTAATGCCGAAACTGGTTGACGTGGCTCCGGGCCCGGAGGATCTCCTCGGTGATATCGCACCTGTCCGCAAACACCGCCACTTCCTGGAGGATCCGGCCCTCATCCGGTTCAATCTCCCGGGAAAAGCTTTTCACGCGCTCCAGGAGCCGCTCTCGGTATCGTTCAACCACTTCAGGGGCCTTTCCCTCTATGACCTGCAGATGACCTTCGATGGTGTCCAGACGTCTCGCGAAATCCTCCTCAATGGCCTTTCCTTCCCTGAGCCTCATATTCTCGTAGGAATCAAGGGCAAGCCGAAGGACCTCGTAAACCCCTGGTTTCACGGACTCGATATCCACCTCCAGGGGCTTGACCATCAAGACATCCTTCATCTGGCAAAGTTCATGGGCACTCAATTGGTCTCCCAGGTCGTAATCCGCCCGGAGTTGATCGTAAATCCTGAGATAGGAATCGACCAAGGGCCGGTTCAGCTCAAGGTCATATTCGGCGCCGCTGTGGTTCCCTTCCATCTGGAGGGCCACCTCGATGCGTCCCCTGCGCACCCTGGCGGCCACCTGGGATCGGATATCTTCTTCGAGCACCTGCAATGACCTGGGGATCCTGAGGATGATGTCCCGGTAGCGATTGTTGACCGACTTGATCTCCGCAGAAAACCGGGTTTCCCCCAGAGCGTACTCGCCGTTTCCATAGCTGGTCATACTCTTCAGCAAGAGGGATCCCCTCCTTTCATCACCCAAAAATGCTGACCCACCGATCCTTCCTCCCTCGTCTCAACAGGAGACCTTTGAAAAGCGTCTGGCTTTGCCCGATCTTCCGCCTCTGTTACCGCTATGGCATGACAAGCTGTGTCAGACTCAAACCAAAGACCCGCCCGAAGGCGGCGTGTTCAGGAGCGGCGCCCCGTTCTCGTCGATCCCGCGGAGCTGCCGCTTGTACCTCTCACGCACAGCATTGAAATAGGAAATAATCCGGGGCTCCGCATAGTCACGGTACGTCCATTCCAGCGGCCTGAAGCTCCCCCTCTTGAAAACCAGGGTCAAATCGGCGTAGATTCCTTTGGAAAGATAGATTCTGTGGGTATAGTTTTTCCCCGTGGCCAGCACCAGCCTTTCAAGCGACAGATGACCCGGGTCGATATTCACTCTTCTACGGGTCCCCTCCAGGTACCGACTCTCAAGGGTATTCGTCCAGAGTTTTGTCTCCACCAATGAATCTGGAGATACGAGCCTCTCAAAGGAGACGAAGAGGCGGTGAAGGGGCCACCCCATTTCACGTTCATAGTACCGGGTCCGGTCGAAGTAAAGATCCGGGCTTTTCCAATCCTCCGGGCCGAAAAGACCACGGAGATCTCCGAGGACCTGCTCCAGGAGATCCCTTTGCGGGGAAAAAAGGCTCGCGATCAATTTCACCCGCTCAGGTTCCTTTGGACGGCTCATAGTGGTTCCGTGTGGCTCCCTTTTGGAGGCGATACCCTTAAAAAACCCGTTCCAGGGAAAAAAGTCTTTCTCAGGCCGTTCGAAGCCAGGGAAGATCATACCAGTTTTGAACGAATGGCCCTCTTGAGTTCCCCTGCGCTCACGGTGGAGGTTCCTACCTCTCCCACCACTATGCCGGCCGCCAGGTTGGAGATGATAGCCGCCGATTTCAGGTCCATCCCTGAGGCCAGTCCGAGACTCAGGGCGCTGATCACGGTGTCCCCCGCGCCGGTGACATCGAAGACCTTTCGGGCCACCGTGGGAATGTGGATTATTTCACCTCCCTGCCTGAAGAGCGTCATACCGTCTTTTCCCTGTGTGATCAGCACAGAGCGGCATTTCAAGGTCTGCAGGATATCCTGCCCCGCCCGTACCAGGGATTCCTCGTCGACGATCTCCAGACGGCAAAAGGCCCCGGCTTCATGATGGTTTGGAGTGATGATATCCGCACCTTCGTAATATTCGAAGTTCCCGGTATTGGGGTCAACGGCGAGTGGGATGCCCGATTTGTGGGAGATTTCCCGCAGGCCCTGCATCAGGGATCCTGTAATCACGCCCTTCCCGTAGTCGGCCACCACGATCCCGTCAAGGCGGCTCCCCATGCTGGAAACGAACTCGAGGAGTTTTTCCGTGTCGTCCCGGCCTATGGCCTTCCTGTTCTCCCGGTCAAATCGCACGACCTGCTGGTTGTGGGCGACTATCCTGGTCTTGATCGTTGTGGTCCTCTCAGAGTCCACGACGATCCCATCCGTGGGGCAGCCCAGGTCCCTCACCCTTTCGAGCACGGCCTTTCCGGTTCCGTCACCGCCCACGACCCCGCAAAGGATACATCGCCCTCCCAGGGAGACGATGTTATGGAGCACGTTGGCGGCGCCTCCCAACATCCGTGTCTCCTGCTTCACGTCTACCACGGGTACCGGGGCTTCAGGGGAAATCCTGCTGACATCCCCCCAGATATACTCGTCCATGATTATATCCCCTACCACCAGGAGGGTCGTATCCGGAAAGCCGTCGATGTGTTTTTCGAGTTCGTCTCCGTCGTAATTGAAAGCGGATTCCTGGATCATGTTCCAACCTTCGCCGGCGCTTTCCCGCCGTTTTTTCCTGTAGAAACGTAACCCGTGACATTATCATCGTAACCCGGGAATGTCTATTCTTTTTACCTGGGATCCTTCTCATAGTTCTCCTGAGCTGAGGGGGGGGAAACAGGGACAGGGTGTTGACTTTTTTCCGTCACACCCCTATATAATGACCCCATGAGACCTTTGAAAAACGTTCAATTTTGTTCAAGGTCAAGGAAGGCGAAAATTTTAACCGCAGGAATACATTGAGGTATTTTGAGGATTAAAATTTGAGCCTGACGTAGCCTGTCCGCCGCTGTCTGGCGGGTTTGTCGCGCCGTAGCCGCGGCGAAGGCGGAAGATTGGGCAAAAGGGGACGTTTTTCAAAGGTCTCCCCATTTGAGCCTCCGCTATCTCGATAGGACCCCGACCTGAAGGCTCACCCCGGTAACCGATCCTTAGACTGGAGAAAAACCGGTGAAGATCATTATTGTCGGGGCCGGCGAAGTCGGCTTCCACATCGCCCAGAAGCTCACCGAGGAAAACCAGGATGTCTTCCTCATCGACAAGGATCCGGAGAAGATCAGGCGCATCAACGAGAATCTCGATGTCCAGGCCATCCTGGGTTCCGGCACCAGCCCCAAGACCCTGAAGACCGCCGGCATTCAGGATGCGGAACTCCTTGTCGCCGCAACGGACAGCGATGAAGTCAACCTCATGGCCTGCCTCCTGGCCCGCCACCTCAATCCCTATATCTTGAAAGTGGCCCGTGTACGGAGCCCCGAATTCCTCGCCGAAAAGGACCTTTTCGGTAAGGACCTCCTGGGTGTAGACCAGATCATCAACCCGGAATCCGTCATGGTGGAAACGATCCGGAACCTTATGATAGCCCCGGGGGCCTCCGATATCGTCGATTTCGTGGATGGACGGGTCAAACTCGTTGGAATCACCGTGGACCAGGAATTTCCCTATGTGAACCGGAAACTCTCCTCCCTTGCCGACAGGGAGGGCAAGGTGCTGGTAGGAGCCATCATCCGGGACGACCAGGTTTTTATCCCCCACGGTGACGACATCATTCGACCCCATGATGTCATCTACCTGGTGGTCCGAACGGAGGATCTGAAAGAGGGGTGTCCCTTTCTCCATGCGGGAAACGAAGGAGTCCGGCGGGTCCTTATCGTTGGAGGAGGGCAGACCGGCGCCGCCCTGGCCAGGGCCCTGGACGGGACCGGGACACATGTCAAGATCATCGACAAGGATACCCGGCGATGTACGGAGCTTTCAGAGGAACTGGAAAAGGCGATCGTCATCAACGGGGACGGAACGGACAAGGACCTCCTCATGGAAGAAAACGTCAATGACGCTGACTTCCTGGTCGCCGTTACGGGAGACGAAGAGAGCAACGTCCTGATCTCCCTCTTGGCCAAGGAGTTGGGGGCCAGGAGGAGCATTACCCGGATCAGCAAATTGAGTTATATCCCTTTGGTCTCGGCCATCGGCATCGATACGGTGGTCAGTTCCAGGCTCTCGGCCATTCGTGCCATCCTCCAGTACATACGACGGGGGAAAATCATCTCAGTAGCCCCTCTCAAGGGTGAGCACGCCGAGGCGATCGAAGCGGAAGCCCTCCAAACGTCCGATATCGTCAATATCCCTTTATCAAGGGTAAGGTTCCCTAAAGGGGCCCTCATCGGCGCCGTGGTCCGGGGGGATGAAGTCATCATACCCCGGGGAGACACCGTGATAAGGCCCAAAGACAGGCTCATCATCTTCACCCTTAGAACAGTTGTTCCCAAGCTGGAGAAACTTCTCACTGTCCGACTGGAATACTTCTGACATGCATCCCCGCCAAATCTTTCGTTTCATCGGGATTCTGCTATTTTTTCTGGGGCTTTCCATGTCCCTGGCCCTCCTGGTTTCTCTCATCTACCACGAACAGGCTTCGTGGGCCATTCTCTTCTCCCTGGTGATAACCTCTGCTGCGGGCCTTATCCTCTATTCCCTGGCGGGGAAAGACGGCGGGAACCACTTGAGCCACCGAGACGG
Source organism: Deltaproteobacteria bacterium (assembly GCA_019310525.1). Taxonomy (NCBI): domain Bacteria; kingdom Pseudomonadati; phylum Myxococcota; class Myxococcia; species Deltaproteobacteria bacterium. Next base: position 49,379 of record JAFDEE010000033.1, read on the forward strand.
GGTTGCCATCGTGACCCTTGGCTGGGCCGCGGCCGGACTGGTGGGATCACTCCCTTTTCTCCTTTCCGGCACCATCACGGGTTTCACCGACGCCTACTTTGAGTCCATCTCCGGGTTCACTACCACCGGGGCCTCCATCCTCAGTAATATAGAGGCCGTCCCCAGGGGTCTCCTCATGTGGCGGAGCATCACCCAATGGCTGGGAGGCATGGGCATCATCGTTCTTTCAATTGCCATCCTGCCCTTTCTAGGCATCGGCGGAATGCAGCTTTACAAGGCCGAAATCCCAAGTCCAGTCGTGGACAAGCTGAAGCCTAGGATCTCCGATACGGCCAAAACCCTGTGGCTGGTCTACATCCTGATCACCATTCTGGAGATCTTTCTACTGCTCGGCGGGGGAATGGATCTTTTCGAATCGGTCTGCCATGCCTTCTGCACCATGCCCACCGGGGGATTTTCCCCCAAGAATGCCAGCATCGCCCACTACCAAAGCCCTTACATGGAAACGGTCATCATCGTTTTCATGGTTCTGGCCGGGATCAATTTTTCCCTCCACTACCGATTGATCAAAGGGGACTGGGGTGTCTTCGGAAAGGATCCGGAATGCCGGGTCTTTCTGACCCTGGTGGCAATATTCACCTTTATGGTGACGCTCGATATCCACGGCGCGGCATACGATTCCTTCCTCGCCGCTTTTCGTTACGCGGCCTTTCAGGTCAGCTCCCTCATGACCACGACTGGTTTCGTCACCGCGGACTATGATCAGTGGCCCGCCCTCTCCCAGAAAATCTTGCTCCTCTGCATGTTCCTCGGAGGTATGGCCGGATCAACGGGAGGAGGAATGAAAACCCTTCGGATTATGCTCCTTGCCAAGCATGCCTACCGGGAAATCTTCCGGATCATTCATCCCCATGCCGTAACCACCGTGAAACTGGGTGGAAAGCCTGTTCCTCCGGATGTTCTGAGCAGCATCTGGGGATTTTTCGTCCTATACCTTGGACTCTTCGTGGGGGCTGCGCTTCTCATGTCCTCCATCGGGATGGACCTGATCTCCGCCTTTGCCTCGGTTGCCGCCTGCATCTTCAATGTGGGTCCGGGTCTGGGGACCGTGGGGCCTGTAAAAAACTACCTTGCTGTTCCCCTTGTGGGGAAGTGGACCCTCATTTTCTGCATGCTGCTGGGGAGGCTTGAAATCTACACGGTCATCGTTCTCTTGATTCCCGAATATTGGAGAAAGTGATCTCAGGTCAACACCTTTATCATCAGGGGGATGGCGACAAAGGTACCCAGGGAACTGCCTATATTGGTGAAAACAACCACCATGAGGATCCGCGTGATCTTGTTGCGCCAGAAGCCCTTTAGAGAAGAGATATCTTCGGGGAGGTTTTCGAAGTCTTTCACCTTTGGTTTTCCCAGAAAGGCCTCCACCAGTCCGGCAACCCAACCGGCGGCGATCATGGGATTGAGGGAAGTGAAGGGTGAGGCGACAACAGCGCTCAGGATGGTCAGGGGATGCGCCAGGGCGGCGGCTGCTCCCAGACCGGCCAGCACGGCGTTCGCCGATACCCACCATTTCACCATATTGGATCCGCTGCTGGGACCTGCAATGAAAAAACCCAGCACGATGAGGCAAAGGATGAGGGCGGGAATCATCCACTTCAATATACCTCCGAGGCGCCCTTTAGGTGGAAGCCTCTCGAGGTCCGCCACGTCCACGGGTTCGTCCCAGTATCTCTCTATTCCCGGGACGTGTCCCGCCCCCACGATTGCAACGATCCGGTTCCCGGGGGCAGTCCGGATCTTTTCCGCCAGGTAGCGGTCCCTTTCATCTATCAGGATCTCCCGGATTTCCGGGAAGGACTCCCCGATCTCCGAGAGGAGGGTTTCCAAGACATCCCGGTTTTTCATTTTCTCAACATCTTCTTCGGTGATGTCTTCCATTTCCCCCACGGAAGCAATGAGATGGAACAGAAGTTTGAGCTTTTTCCAAAAACCCATGAGTCTCCAGGTCCGAGAAAGGGTGATCCGAATATCTCGATCCGCCGGGTATATATGGGCACCCACGGCCATTCCTGCTTGAACGGCCCTGATCATCTCCTCCCCGGGCCGGATACCCAATTTTCTCCCGATTTTCTTTTGAAAATAAGACAGCATAAGGTTGGAGAGCAATAAAAACGCCTTTTTTTCCTTGATGACTTTCAGCAGTTGCATCTCCTGCCATTGCTGCTTCTTGATGAGAGCCTGATATCTGGACCTGCACAACTCAATGCAGACCGTGTCGGGTTTCTCCTCTTTAATCACCCTCTCAACCGTCTCGGCACTCTGCTTCGATATGTGCGCGGTACCGATCAGGATAATTTCCTTTTCCCCGGAAGTCATCCGACGGATATTTCCTGCATCATTTTCCATGTTGATCATCCCATGTACTCATCCCGCCCTTTCAGTCGATTCAAAAAGAGGAACTCAGGGTGAAGGACCCGATTTTGCCACCCTTAAGGAACGGCTTATAAAACACCAATCCACGAATCATATCTGGCACTGGCGAGTTTCACATCCAGAAAGGATATCCATCCTAAGACACTCTCCCTTACCACGGGCTGCCTGAAAAGGAAACTGTTTTCCTTGTACCGGGCCTGGGCCGAACCTCCAGTCCCATGGACCTGTCAAAAAAAAGGGCGTTTCGAATGGAAAATCGAAACGCCCTTTGGGAAACCCTCTACCTCCAGTTCACTCAAATGGAGCAGGTAATTTTACACTACCGGCCACGTGGGCTCTTCCTGTCCTTCTTCCGGGAAAGTAAGGTTTCCGATTTCTGTTATTTGGATATAAACCCAAATTATGCGTTAACGGGTAAAAGGTTTTAGAATTTGTGTTCGAGTTCGACAGAGCGGTTATCTTGTTGCTGCTTTCCGGGGATTGTCCAACATGTATTGAGATTTTTT
>JAFDEE010000034.1 GCA_019310525.1 Deltaproteobacteria bacterium
AGATAAAAATCAAGCCTCCAAGGCAGAAAGTAAACTACTATCGGCTGAAGTCGATAGCTTCAAGGGTCGAGGGGTCGAGTGAAGATCATTTTTCCTTAAATCTCGATTTCTCACCCGAACCCTGGACTCCTTGAACTCTACTCAAAAAGACGATCCAACTGAAGTCTCAGCCTTAAGACTAGGGATTTCTCCCATTTCAAGGTTGGGGCATCAAAAGGGAGCCTGACAGTCTTCCACCTGCTCCCAGTTAAAGTTAAAAATATATGCCCATTGCACTATATATCTCCGCTTTTTCTCATAAGGAATTTGGCCTCTGCTCTTCTAATGCGCTCTTCCTGGTCATCTTTTCTCTTTCGAGCACCCTCCAATTTTGTCATCAAATCTTTGAAGTCAGCTGGCTTCAAAAGATAGTCGAATGCGCCCAACTTCATCCCTTCAACAGCAGTTTCGGTAGTACCATGCCCTGTCAACATGATGACTTCTATCAATGGAAATCTCTTCTTTATTTCCCTTAAAGTCTCAATACCATCCATACCGGGCATCTTTATATCAAGGATGACCACATCAACGTCTTTTTTTTCGAGTATTTCGAGGCATTTTTTGCCACTATAAGCGGTCGTAACTTTTTCTCCTACCTCTTTCAATCTTAGAGAAAGCATTTCCACGAAATCTTTCTCATCATCGACTATAAGCACCCGAATTGGTATTTTTATCATGGTATTTCAACTCCTTTAAAATCTCGACATTTTCTATACCTACTGTGATATATCTTCTTGAGTATACCAGGATACAAATTTGTGGCGTTAGGATTAATAGGTCGCAATATGCCTGGTTCAATTCACTGAACAGTTATATTTGTTCAGTAGTGTCCGGTTAATTCGATGAGCAAAGGATATAACTAGCTGAATATAAAAGCTTTTTAACTGGTTTCAAATGGAATCGACTTGAAATCATTGCAACAACTCGTGTCCAGTAAAAAGGTGAATATTCCTTTAACCGGACACTACTGATATTTGTTTATTTTATCCATCAAATCATCCCGGCCAATTTGAGTTTGCACTTCATCTGTTCTATTTTTTTTTGGCAGTCGGACACAAAAGGTAGTTCCATTACCAAGTTCGCTCTTAACATCGATTCGTCCTCCCAATCTTTCGATGATGCCGCGAGAGACATATAATCCCAAACCTGTTCCTTGACCGGGATTTTTTGTAGTGAAAAATGGCTCAAAAATCTTATCCAGATTTTCCTTGGGGATTCCCTCCCCAGTATCACGCACCTTAAGCAAAACTTCCTGGTCCATATCTTCAACAATTATTCTCACCCTACCTTCAGGACCAGTCGCGTGAACCGCATTTGTTAATATATTGACCAAAACTTGTCTCAACCGGTACGGATCGCTCCATATGGTCTGCAGAGAAGCATCAATATCCCTGACAATTTCAATTTCCTTGTTCATCGCTTCACGACTTACAAGTAATAAAGCCTCATCCACCAACTCGGCCAAACTTACCTCAGTTAACGCAAAATCGTCTTTTCCAACAAATCCCAATAACTGGTGCGTAATCTTTCTAGCCCTTACAATGCTTTTTTCAATTTTATCCAAGGCCCGTTTTAAGTCGCATCTGAAAGGTATATCTGCCGCTTCTTCTCTTTTTAAGAGGAGATTCATCCAGCCAACCGATTCATTGATAATAGCGAGAGGATTATTTATTTCATGTGCGATACCAGCTGCCAAAGTTCCCAAGGATGCGAGTCTTTCAGTCGCAATCATCTGTTGCTCCATCTTTTCTCTAAATTCAGCATCTCTGATTTTTTCTTCTTCCCTGCAGACTTTTTCATGGGCTTGTTTTATCTTCCTAAAAAGATGTTCCAATTCTATAGGTTTACTTAGATAATCAAAGGCACCCGATTTGATGCCTTCAACCCCATCCTGTGTCGTCGCATGACCAGTCAGGAGTATGACCTCGGTCCGAGGGAATTTCGTTTTGATATGATGAAGTACTTCGATCCCGTTCATGCCTGGCATCTTAACATCCAGTACCACCACATCCATAGGTTTCTTTTCTAAAATGGAGAGGCACTCTTCTCCAGTTGACGCCTCTTCAGGCAGAAGGCCTCTTTTTATCAGGCGCCTGGCGATAGTTTGCCGAAAATCCTCTTCGTCGTCAACTAGAAGAAGCCGCATTTCTTGCATGATCATCCTCGCTTCTCCAACGCTTTGCCGCTGAAATTACACTAGGCCAAGCACCCTCCACCACGCGGCTGCTACCAGTACCAGTATTGTCAACAGGACAGGAGTAGCTATAGCTCCAGCCTTTGCTAGGTCTGATGCCTTAAAATAACGGTAACTGTAAGAAATAGCATTTGGCGGACATCCGATCACCAGGAGCATGGCGAATGAAGTGGCCATACCAAGGCAAAGAGCTATGACTCTTGGGTCAACCCCTTCAAGCTGTGCCATAGGGATCACGATGGGGAGTATCAGGGCCGCTGCGGCCACGTTGGCCATTGCATTTGTAACCAAGGCCCCGAAGGCCCCTACACCAATGAAAAGAAGCAGCCAACCTCCCCCCTGCACCAATGGGAAAAAGAGGTTGGCAAAGTACTCTGCAGCTCCAGAGTAACCCATGGCCAAGCCAAGGGATATGCCACCCCCAAAAATAAAAAGAGCTGTTCCCCATTCTAGGTCGGCGTGAATATCCTCCCACTTCAAGACGCCTGAAAACACAAGGGCTGCCACACCTAACATGCCGGTTACAGAGTAGTGTATACCATGAAAATTTTTTGTGAGCCATAGCAGAAATGTCAAAGCTACAATTACAACGGTCTTTTTTTCCAGAGAAGTCCAAGAACCCAGATCTTCGTCGAATTGTGGCAACTTATATTTCGAATCGGGGCGAAATACGAAATAAACCACTGCTACCGCAGCAGGAACGGTTATCAAGGCTACCGGCATGGCAAACTTGATCCAGTCCAGGAATGTGATCTCTATCCCCGTAAACTCCTTGAGAAAAGCAGCCGCCACCATATTCCTTCCGCCTCCCACCAGGGTTCCCATACCACCACATGAACAGGCGAAGGGCAGAGAGAGCATCATAAATTTTGCCGTCCTGGTATGAGGCTCTATATTGGCGGCCCTCATCAAGGGAAGCATCGTCACAATGCCGATGGCGCAAGCCGCAGCATCGTGCATAAAGGACGATGCAATTCCAAGACCCACGGATAGGATAAAGGTGAATCTAGTGACACTGGTTCCGGCTTTTCTAATGATAAAGTATCCGATTCGTTTTGTAAGGCCTGCCTTGTCCAACGAAATTGCAAATATAAGGCAGCACATGATAAAAACCACGACCGGATGCATATAAGGAGCCCAGGCATCTCTGACATCACAGATACGCATAATGACAAGAAAAATGCCTATACAAATTGCCGTAATTTCAAGTGGGATGGGCTCGACAACAAAAAGAAAGACCAATACCACCAAAACAGCTAGGAATCTTTTGGCCTTTGGGGAGAGACCATTGAGATAATCAATTTTAACTCCGGTCAATTTTAATTTGATGGCTTTCTCACGCAGGAATAAGCCTGTGGAAACAGGGTTTCTTGGATCTTTTACCTCTAATATATAACCCTTTTTGTAATCCTTATGGGTAGTAGCCATTTTGAAATTTTGACTTACGCTCCGGAAAAGCATCCGGTCCTCATCACCAGTTATTCGGAATTTAGTACCTTCAGGTCTGGGCAAAAGCAGAACAACAATCCCAAGTATAAATGCCAAACAGAGCTGGAATCCTTTAGTTCTAAAAAACATTTTTCCTCCAAATCAGGATGCATTTTAGCCCATAGATTAATTAAATTTCATAAAGCAGCAAGATGCCACTTTCGTGTACCGTTAGGTTTTACAGGTCAAATGACGGATTAGAGAGTTATATCCGCTTTCGTTCTTGATAGGCCTCCCTGATCTTTGCAAGCAAATCATCAAGTTCACAAGGCTTGGTCAGGTAATCATATGCACCCAATGCAATGCCTTCTCTGGCAGCCTTTTCTGAGCCGTGGCCAGTCAACATAATAACCTTCATCCGCGGGTCTATTTTCTTGAATATCTTCAAAACATCGATGCCATCCATGTCTTCCATCTTAAGATCCAAAACCGCCACATCAAAATCCTCACTTCGAAGAATCTGAATACCCTCAGACCCGCTGAATGCCTTTTTAACATCAATTCCCCTCTTACCCAACCTATTGGAGAGCACATTTGTGTAACCTTTTTCATCATCGACAAGTAAAAGCCTAATTCTCCCAGCATGCATGTCCGTCCGCCCGGCGCAAGTTCCCATCAGATCACTTCCAGTCCAAGACCTGTCAGATTTAGAGTTTTCTTTCTTTTCAGACACGATTTTTCTCCTAAGTACGTCTGCCTGTAATCTCCTTCATGCGCGCTTCGATGATCTTGTTTTCATGTTGCCTCTTCTTGATAGCCGCTTCCTCTACCTTAGAGACAAGCTCATCAATGTCACAAGGCTTCATCAAGTAATCAAAGGCGCCCAGTTTCATTCCTTCAATAGCTGATTCGACCGATCCGTGACCGGTAAGCATGATGACCTCCACTAGAGGATATCTCGCTTTGATCAGCCGCAATGCCTCAATGCCATCCATAACTGGCATCTTGACATCAAGAATAACGACTTCAATACTTCTATCCTCTTCGAGCCTATTCAAAGCCTCCTCTGCACTAACGGCAGAGATGATATTGAGTTCTCTTTTGGCCAAACGCTTTGTCATCGCTTCCACAAATGGAACCTCATCGTCGACTAGAAGTACATTTGCATTAGGCATATATTGTTCTCCTTTCAAAAAAGCTCCTTCATTTTTACCATTCCACTCTGATTAGAGAAATCCCTTCATATATTGCTATCTTTTGCTATAGGAATGCACACATGAAATGTGGTTCCCACTTCAACGATGCTATGGACTTCTATTTCTCCTCCAAGTTTTTTGATAATGCCATAGCAAATAGACAATCCCAGGCCGGTTCCCTTACCGATCGGTTTTGTGGTAAAGAAGGGGTCGAATATTCGTGTCAGATTGGCCTTTGGAATCCCAGGACCATTGTCAGATACCTCTATCTCGATATAATCCCCTTTTAATCGAGTCCTTACATCTATGGAGCCCCCAGCATTCTCCATGGCATCAAGGGCATTATTGATTAGGTTCAAAAGCACCTGCTGCAACTCTGATATGGACATTCGGATAGAAGGCAAATCCCTTTGAAGATCTGTATTTATAGTTACATTGCTATATCTCGCCCTTTGGGATGAAAGCGATACCACCTCTTCAATGAGGTCATTTACTTTGACATCCTGGATTGTTGAGTCTGTTTTTCTTGCAAAGCTTAGCAATTTGTGAGTTATCTCCTTGCAGCGCATCCCCTGGACATGAATCTGCTTTAATGACCTTTTAAATTCATTATAATTTTCACTGTCATGGAATTCTTCATCTTCCAATAGATCTTCGATCCAACCAGCTTCCTCAACCATAATAGCCACAGGATTGTTGATCTCATGAGCTATACCGGCCGCCAGTTCACCGACGGATGCCAGTTTTCCCGCTTCAACAACCTGATCATTCATCATCTGTTTCTCACGATCCACTTTGGCAATACGGTTGACCATTGTTCTTGAGAGAATAAACGACATGGTTATGATTGCGATACCACCCAGCATTATAATTGCAAAAGTCATCTTTAATGCCTTATGGTAATCGGAAAAGGCATCAGAGGCATTTTGCTGATAAACTAAAAGCCAGTCGCCGTTCTTAAGGAAGGCTACCACATAGATATTCTTATTACCGGAGTCATCCGGTCTTTCAATAATGCTTATGTCATCTTTGTTTTTCTTCCAACTTTTTAAAAGGTCTATATAAGGTCCCTTTCTCGGTACAATCTCCAGAAGAGGCTTAGTCTGAAATTCTCCTTGTCTATTCAGAATAAAAGCAAATCCAGTTTCACCGATACGGATATTCTCTACAAGGTTGTTGAAGGCTCCAAAGTCTATGGTAGCCCTCAATATCCAATGCTCTCCTTTCCAATTTTCCCTTACTGCTATAATGAAGTGAGGCAGGCCGCGGAGGCCCAAAAAAACATCACTGATGAAATACTCCCTTCTCATAGCCTTTTGGAACCAATCAGCATTGTAATATAAAGCCTTTCTTAATTTAAAAGGGCCAGCATAAGCGACCTGAACCCCTCTAGCATTTATGACTCCAAGATCCACGAAAACGGGGGCATACTCGGTCTGAAGGGTTTCCAACCTGTCCCGAAGAAAAGATTGGTCCATCATTTCTTCGTAACTAAAGGTCTTAGCCATAGACCGAATATCTCCCAGTTTTTCCCTAAGAAAACTATCAATGTTTTGTTTATGTTTTTGAACCAATTCTTTCAGATGAGCATAAACCTTTTCATGATAAGAAATGTTGAACTCATAAATCAAAATCCCACTGGCCAGAATCATGGGTGTGAAAGACACGATAATTATGATTAAGAACATGTTCCGGGCCAGTGACCGATAATAATCACTATTCATATTTTTAGCTTGATCCATATCAAGATCCAGGAGTTACCGATTTGTTGCTTCTTAGGGTTTTAATCCGCCGATATTTTGATTTTTCTAGAAGTTCACACACTATCTTTTTGAGCTTCTCTATACTGTTTCCACTCTTTTCCACAAAGGCAGCAAAACTCGAAATACCCGGATGATTGATATAGACTGGGACAAAACTATGAATCACCACTGGCAAGGTGGGAATACGGTCCTGAAGCTTCTCCAAAATTTCAAGTTCACTTACATCTGGCAAATCAAGATCCAGTATAAGGAGATCAAGGGGCTCATGGCGGTAAATCCATCTTAGCAACTCCATACCGTTTTTTGCCACACGAACTTGATACCCTTCCACCGTCATTTCACGCCTTAAAAAATCACGGACATGAGGATTTCGATCTGCTACCAAAATTGTGAATCTCACTTTCCTCATGGAATTGCCTGTTAATTATTCAAAAATCATTCAAATTCCGAAGCAATACCCCCGGGCGGGGCGTTTTTGCGTTTTTCGTACGGCCTAAGATGAAATGAAATATTTTAGACTAGTGTCCATCCATAAATGGCCAATTTCCGCAATCTCTGCGTCAGGCTCAAATTTTAATCCTCAAAATACTTCAATGTATTCCTGCGGTTAAAATTTTCGCCTTCCCCTCCGGGGCGTAGGCCTTACGGGCCGGAGGCTTGACCTTGCACAAATTTTCTCATTTATGGATGGACACCAGACTACCCTATATAGAAGTATTGGAGAAGCAAGGGGTGTGCCGGTGAGCTTTTCTGGGATGGCAACATTCAACGTGTTGATATTTAACGATATTTTAGCCTGTCAGAATTATCGTTGCTTTATTAATGTGAAAATCGCTGTCCATATTTTTTACAGAATGTAAAAAATCAAATATATGAACTTAGTTCCAAACACCACATTTTGTTCAATCTCTGCGCCTGCATGTTCGTCTCTGCATACTGACAAAAGCGACACACACAGGCAGACGCGGACAGCTAGGCTTAATTTTTAATCCTGGAAATACTCCATGTATTCATGTGATTAAAATTCCCGCTTTCCTCTCCAGGTCGAAAGCTTGACTTTGAACAAGCTGAAACGTTTTGAAAATGGCTCAGCTATCTAATGATATTGTCCGGATCCCTGAATCTGAAACCGAGATCATTCCTCCCGAACTGATATCTCGAATTTGAGGCGATACTTTTCGATTTTGGAGTGGAGGGTCGGGCGGGAGAGGCCAAGGAGTTTGGCGGCACGGGAGCGGTTGCCGCTAGTCAGATTTAACGCTTCCTTAATTAGTATGCCAGCAAAGTGATCCATACATGCGTCAAAAACGTTGCTCTCGGGTTGAGAGGTGAGCACTTCACGCACCCATCGCCGAATCAATTCATCAGTAGTCTCGCAGCCAATCCTTGTTCCGTGGTGTTCCCCGGTGATGGCCTGAAGGATATCTTCGCGGCAGATTGGAGCCCCGCGGTTGAATATCAAAGTTTTTTGAATGGTATTGGCAAGTTCCCGAACGTTGCCCGGCCACGAATAAGTATTGAGAATTTCCATAGCCTCTTCTGTTATACCGGGATTGTCAACACCCACTTCCGCTGCATATCGGGAAAGAAAATATTCTGTGAGGAGTGGTATATCACCCTCCCGTTCGCGCAAGGGAGGAAGCCATATTGTGACTACCTTGAGCCGGTAATAGAGGTCTTCACGGAAACGACCTTGAACAAGAGCCTTTTCCAGGTCCCTGTTAGTTGCGGCAATAATTCGCACATCCACCGGAATGGTTTCCTGCCCCCCTAATCGCTCGATACTTTTTTCCTGGAGTAATCTCAGTATCTTAGCTTGGATACTGGATGGCATGTCGCCAATTTCATCAAGGAAAACCGTACCCTTGTGGGCCTGTTCGATCTTTCCCAAACGGCGATGCGATGCCCCTGTAAAGGCCCCTTTTTCGTAACCGAACAGTTCGCTTTCAAGCAAATTCTCCGGGATCGCCACGCAGTTGATCACCATGAAAGGACTTTTTGCTCTGAGACTGTGCTGGTAAATGGCCCGAGCAACCAGTTCCTTGCCGGTACCGGACTCTCCCCGAATAAGCACCGTTGCATCCGTTGAGGATACCCGCCCAATTGCCTTGTAAACATCCTGCATCTGTTTGCTCCTGCCAATTATTGCCTCTCTGGAAGCCTTCTCAGGAATAACGTCCATCTCTACGGGCGATCGCATAAAACGACCGGCTTCAAGAGCCTGTCCGATTACTACCAACATTTCAGGTATGTCAAATGGTTTGAGTATATAATCGAATGCGCCCATTTTTGTGGCCTCTATGGCGGTTTCAGTCGTGCCGTAAGCGGTCATTATTATCACAGGTAACTTTGGTTCGATCTTATGAATGCGTTGAAAGGTTTCAAATCCATTCATTCCCGGAAGGCGCATGTCAAGGATGACCAGGTCAGGAACAGTGGAACAGATCAGTTTGAGGCCTTTTTCTCCAGAGGCAGCGCTCTGCACGGTATACCCCTCCTCGGCCAAAAGCTTCTCAAAGCTCCTCCGCAACTGGTCATCATCGTCGATGATCAAGATCTTGCTCAAAGTCGGCCCCCTTCATTTCTCAAGTATCCTTATTTTTGAATAGTTTGGGTTTATGAGCAGACATCATTATTTGATGGGTTTTACAGGGAGTACAATTACGAAAGTGGCTCCTTCATCTCCATTTGACATGAGTTCCAAACGTCCACCATGCTCTCTCACTATTCGGGCTGCGATACTCAGGCCCAAGCCTGTCCCCTCCTCTTTGGTGGTAAAAAAGGGCTGGAACACCTTATCCCGGATTGATTCCGGGATGCCGGGGCCATTATCGGTCAATCGAATCACGGCCACCTGCCCCAAAGAAGAACTGTAACTATCTTCCTCATGAATGACGATTGATCCACCTTTCTGCATTGCTTCACATGCATTTATCAAGATATTGACAAGGACTTCCTTCAACTGCTCGGGATCGATCAGGATTTCCGGAAGAACACGTTCCCTGTTGAGCCTTATTTCCACCTCATAAGATTCAAGGCGGTGTTGCATCAACTGAATTACCAAGTCTACCACATCTGAAGGACTAACCCTCTGCATCTTGAGTCTGGGCGGCCGGGAGAATTCAAGGAAATTTTGGACAATAGTGTCTATGTGACGAATTTCTTCGGAGATCACTTCAAAATCTTCTTTTTGAGGAGCAGACAAATCAAGGTTCCGTCCCAAGGAAAACAATCTCATCTTAACAGAAGTAAGTGGGTTCCGAATGCTATGAGCCATGCCTGCTGCCAATTTGCCAACAAGGGCCATCTTTTCGGCCTGTAAAAGATGTTCACGACTCTTTTCGAGTTCAGAATAAGTGCGGTACATATCCTCAATCAAACCATGAACACTTCGACTGAGTGCTTTGACTTCATCTTCTGGTTCTTGTGAGTTACCTTCTCGATCCGCCTCCAAGGCCAATCTGCGCACCGGACCTAAAATTTGGTTTACAAGAACAAAGGCCATGAGCACACCAAGAAACAGGACAATCAACATGGCCGTCCCCGCTATAAGTCTGAGATTTTCGGCCTGGGCATGGCTTCTGTCAATTGCTCCTTCGGTTCTCTCCGCTTGAAAATCTTTAAATTCTTCGCATAGCTGAAGGATTTTGAAAAAGCGATTCCGTACTTCTTTATGGAGCCTGGCACCGGCTTCCCGCCTGCCTGCCTTGTAATTGGCGATGACTTGGTCCTTTAAGGTTACATAGCTAGAATATTCTGACTCGATCAGTTTGACGAACTCTTCTTGTTGTTGAGTTTCAACGAGGAAACGCGCCTTTTGAAGCTGCTCTGTAAAAATCCTGCGATACATTCCTAATTGCCTAAGCCAATCTGGATCACCATCCAGAAAGTAATAGGAAACGAATCCCTTCTGGTTCACCAAAGCAACCTCTAATTCTCCGGCTGTCTGGAAGACTTCCATATTTTTATCAATAATAGAACTCAAAAGATCTTCCATCTGATAAGTGTACCATACCATCACCAAACCGCCCGCAAATGTGACAAACACCAAGGCAGTCAAAGTCACGTAAATTCGGACGCGCAGGCTAATTTTTTTCCACATTCACCAAACCCTATAGTCTTTATTCAACAGATAATAGGACTTTCGTTCTCATGTATGAAGTATAAGCAAATCGATCTCACAAGACAAGGTGGGACAATAATCCTTAAAATCAGGCTATACCTGACAATACAATCCGGTTACTTCTCCGCCAGGATGTTGGACAGGGTCCTCCCGACCTTCCGGAGACTCTCCAGGCTGTCGGCGGGAAGAAAATAATCGACGAAGGGCAAGGCCGCCCGCATCCCTTTGGCCGGGACGTAGGACGCGGAATGGATCGGGAGGGGATTCAGCCAAAGAATACAGTTCGCACGCCGCTTCAAGTTCGCCATTTCACTCACCAGGATCTGTCTTCCACCAAGATCCCAGCCGTCACTGAGGATGACGATGACTGTTCTTCTGTTGAGCAGCCGGTCCCCGTGCTCCTCGTTGAATTGCCGCAGGCTGTGCCCGATGCGCGTCCCCCCCGACCAATCGGGTACTTCCCTTGACATGATTTCCAGGACCCGGTCCAGACCGAACTTTTTCATGTATGGAGAAACACATGAGAGGGAAGTAGAAAAAAGGAACACCTCTGCCTTGGATCCCACACCACGCAGGCCCAGGACGAAAGGGATCACGAAGTGAGCATAACGCTCCATCGATCCGCTCACGTCGGCCAGCACCACCACTTTCTTCGGCCGTTTCCGTTTTTTCCGGTAATAGAGCTTGAACGGGATTCCCCCTGTCTTCAAGCTCTTGGCCGTTACCCTCCGAAAGTCGATATTCTCCGGTTTCCTGGATCTCCTTGTGCGCCTTCCGGTGGAAACCTTGAAAAGAGAGATGAGGTACTTCATAAGAAGCTGGGCGACCCGGATATCCCGCTTGCTGAAGGTGGCGATATCCCGCTTTTCCAGGCTGGGGATAGGGCTGTAGGTGGCTCCTTCGAGGATCTCCTTTTCGGGAAGCTCTTCCAGGGTCTCCGTCCCTGGGGGGTTGGTATCCGGGATCACCTCTCCCGCGGGCATCTCGGTAAGGTCGGGAGGGAGTTGAGGTTCCTGTTCCGCCTCCTGGACCCCCTTCGCTGGTATCCCCTTCCAGAAACTGTCGAAGTACTCCCCGAAAAGGGCCCATTCCGTATCGTTGGATACGAAGTGGGTCCGCAGTGTAGAGAAAAAATCCCTCCTCTCAGCGATGTCTATCGCCTGCAGTCCCTGCAAAGCCCCCAGGACGTTTGAGGCGTAGACACGGAATCCCCGGTCCCTCAGATAGTGCGAAAATGCGACGATGCGTTCCGCGAGGTTTCCGTTATCAGCCGTCGGAATCGGGCTCAAGGTATTCACCCCGCTTCTCAGGATCCTGCCAGATGTCCCGTTCAAACATCCGGATGTCGTCCTGGTATTTTAAGATACATCCGAGGGTCTCCCGGACCACCTCCGGGTCCAGTTCCCTGCGCTCCATGGCGATCAAGGCGCGGGCCCAGTCGAGGGTTTCCGACACCCCGGGTTTTTTAAGAAAGTCCAGGGACCGCACCTTTTGCATGAATCGGGTCACCTGACGGGCCAGGGCCTCGTCGATTCCGGGAAGCCGCGTTTTGACTATCCGCAGTTCCTTTTCGAACGACGGGTAGTCGATCCAATGGTAAAGGCAGCGCCTTTTCAAGGCGTCATGCACATCCCGGGTGCGGTTGGAAGTTACCACCACCAGGGGACGTTCCCTGGCCTTGAAGGTCCCGATTTCCGGAATCGTGACCTGGAAATCAGCCAGGATTTCCAAGAGAAAGGCTTCGAATTCCTCGTCGGACCGGTCGATTTCATCAATGAGGAGAACGGGGGGTTTATGATCGGCACCCATGACGGCCTGAAGAAGCGGCCGCTGGATGAGAAACTCCGGCCCGTAAAGGGTCCGCTCAATCTCCTCCTTCCTCTTTGTTCCCTGCTCCTCGAGTCGCAAATGAAGAAGCTGCTTGGGATAGTTCCATTCGTAAAGGGCAGCGGAGGCATCCAGCCCCTCGTAACACTGGAGCCGAATGAGCTCCGTTTCGAACAACCGGGCCATCACGACCGCCACCTCGGTCTTCCCCACCCCCGGTTCCCCCTCCAGGAACACGGGCTTCTGAAGTCTGTAAGAGAGGAAAAGCACCGTGGCCAGCGACCGGTCAGCGATATACCTGGCGCCGGCAAGTTCCTCTTCCACCTGGTCAATGGATTGAAAATGCCTGAAAGTTCCCATAACGAAATCGGTGTCTCCTGTTTTCTCAACAAAAAACCCGATTACGTTAGCGAAACATATATGTCTTTTCAATGAAAAAAGAGGGGGGTCAAGGCAGCCTGTACCTGTATAGTTGTTTCAGGGACTCGATGTCGACGCCCGGGAAGAGCCCCGATGTGGTCCCCAGGATCAGCCCTCCGCCGGACCCCAGGTAATCCAGGGATTCAAACCATTCCCCCAGGTCCGCCCTGTTTGCGAGGAGACCCAGATCTCCTGGAACCAGATGCCCCCAGAGACAAAGTTCCTTTCCCCATCGATCCTTAATCCGCCGGATTTCCATGCCGGATTGGGGATCGATGCAGTGGATTCCTTTGATACCTATAGCCAGGAGATCGGGAATGATTTCCTCGTACCTGCCATCGGAGTGGAAAAAAGGGACCAGGCCTCTGCGTACCGCCTCCTCCACCTGGTTCTCAAGGCAAGGGAGGAAAAAGGTGCGGAAGGTTTCGGGATCCGTCATCAAACCGCGGGTATAAGCGATATCATCGGCGAATATGATCCCGTCGACACCCTGCCCGGCGAGCCGCCCCGTAAGATATCGGTTCAACTTCTCAACTTCTTTGGCAAAGACGAAAAGTTTGGAAGCCGACCGCCTGGGGAGCAAAATGAGTTCCTTGAAACCCAGTATACGGAGGCCCCACCCGAAGAGCCCATCAAGGATCGCGAAGGTGAAAAGGTCCGTCTTTCCGGTCCACTGGTCCAGGTGGGGCCACCCTGTTTCCCCCGGCGCAGGAAGAGCACCGGTACCGTTCGGGTAAACCGGGCTTATACAGACAAGGTCGAGACCAAGCCTCTTTACGAACTCAAGCTCCTCCTCGAACCCGACCGTTTTGGATTCCGGGCACTCCTCCCGGATCACCGCTGGATCTATGATCAGTTCACCCTTCGGTATCCTGTCAGGGACACGGTGTTCAATGGCCAGGCGGACCCTTTCTGCGGCTTTTTCAAACGATGGACCTTGTTGCATCTTGTATCTCAGAAAGGGCCTGCAGGAAAACCCAGAGCCCTCGCGAATTTCGTGGAAAAATCCTTGTGAAGGGACAGTTCCCTGTGCTCACATCTCTTCGCCAGCATTAGCGCCTCATGAAACTGCTTCCTTGAAAGAAGGGCCCGTACGGCGCCCTTCCCCGCCGCGTTTCCCACGGGTTCGATGCGCTCGGGTGCAACATCTGGAAGCAGGCCGATGTTCAACAGGCTCCGGGGACGAATCCGGCTTCCAAAGGCACCTGCCAGCAATACACCGTCAAGTCGGGAGGCATCGAGGTCCAGCTCCTCCAGGAGGATCTCTATACCTGCACGGATGGCGCCCTTAGCCAATTGGAGTTCGCTGATATCTTTCTGGGTCAGGGCGACTTCTGCTCTCCCTTCCCACAGCACGAACTTGTATCCCTTGTCGGTCCCCCGGATCCTTTCCCTCACCCCGGCGGACACCTCCCTGGGACACGCATCAGGGGGCTTGATCTTCCCATCGGCGCCGATGATTCCGACCCTTACCATTTCCGCAACGGCGTCGATGAGTCCGGAACCGCAAATTCCAGAGGGTTCCACACCCCCGATCACCGAGAGGGAGACCTCCCCGCCCAGGTTCACCTCGCACACCGCCCCTGGTTGAGCCCTCATGCCCTGACCGATACTCCCTCCCTCGAAGGCCGGACCCGCGGCCGTTGAGCAGGTCAGCAACCTGCCGCCGGATGCCAGGGCCACCTCACCGTTTGTTCCGATGTCTATCGCGAGCCATGAACCCGGGCGGCGATGGAGGTCTGTGGCCAAGATCATCCCGATGGTATCCGATCCCACGTAACCGGCGATATTGGGCAACAGGAGAAAGGGGGTTCCCGGGGCAAGGGTTTCCAGGCCTAAGGTCCCGACAGTGGACATGGGGATTTTTGAAAAGGCCGGGACGAATGGAGAGGATGCCACGGCCTCGACGGGGACGGCCAGGAGCAGATGGCTCATGACCGTGTTTCCAACGACCGAAAGCAGATATACGCGCTCGGCCGGGATACCGGACCCCGCCAACAACTCCGCGACGGTCTCATCTATGGTTCTGCAAAGGAGGTCTTTCAGTTCGAAAAGCCCCTGAGGCTCTTTCATAGTATAAGCGATACGGGTGAGGACATCAGCGCCTATGGTCCTCTGCCGGTTGGATGCGGCGACCGAATGCAGGATCTCCCCCTTCACCAGGTCCACCAGGTACCCCCCCACAGTGGTCGTTCCGATGTCCAGGGCGATTCCACAAGACTCACCCGTCGTATCTCCCCCCTCCAGGGCGACCAGCCGTTCGCCCACGACCACGGAAGTCACCCGAAACGAATTGTCCCGCAGGATGCGGGGGATCTCCCGGATGAGAGGGAGGTCGATCTGAATACCCGCAGGGAGCAGATCCTGTAACCGCTCAAGATCGGGAACCTGGTCCTTGACTGTCGGTACGGAGAGATTCAGGCAGGTTTTCACAACATGGGAATCGATCTCCTGGAATGAATCGGCCCATTCTCCCTTGTCAGGCGACCGCATTCTTTCCGGGACCTCAGGCTCTACCTCGATGACGGCATCCCCCAGGAGGGTCCTACGGCAGAGGAGACATGCTCCTCTCTCGATTTGCTCGGGAGACAGGAACTCCTTTTCGGCGGCGCTCACCTCGCTCACTCGGCCCTCGATAATGCGGCCCAGGCATTTCCCGCACTTCCCGTTTCCCCCGCATACCGAATCCACCTCCAGGCCGACCTTGCGGGCCGCGTTCAACAGATTGGTCCCGGCCGGGAAAATTCCCTTATTCCCCCAGGGTAAAAAGGTGGCTGTTACGAAAATCTCCTTTTCATCCTTCCTGTGCATTTCGGAAAAGCCCTCCTTAATGTTCAATGCGGGTTTGTGCCCAGCCATAATCCCTATTTTGTCTTTTCTCGTTTTTTCCGAAATGTTCTTTTCTGTACCAAGCAGAATAGGAACAAATCAAAAAGTTACGAATAGCCACAGTCCAATATATCCTTCCAACCTGCAGGTAGAACACCATCGGACTCAGAGGCCAGGGAAAATGCTTATTTGTAAATGCAAGAGACCAATGCTTGCCATGAGTGTTTTTCTCGGTTCTGATAAAACAAAAGAACTGTTTGTTTCACCAGGAGACAATACTCTTTTTTGATGCATAAAGGTGCAGCAGAAAAAATGCCAATGAAATACAGGAAAAAGCACAAGGGGCAGACTATCCGGGAAAAAGGCCGAACGATCCATAATTTATTCTTATACATATCATAACAAAAATAAAATTGACATACTATTGCGATTTCATAACTATGACACAAGTTATCACTCACATTCACGGGTAACCTACCTTCAGACAGAAAATCCCTCTCAAGTCATGGAGAGGGTCATACCGGAATATGCGGCGGCCCTGAATTGGGGCCTGGTATCCATAACCGAAATTATAATGAGTGC
The DNA here is from genome assembly GCA_019310525.1 of Deltaproteobacteria bacterium. Lineage (NCBI taxonomy): Bacteria > Pseudomonadati > Myxococcota > Myxococcia > Deltaproteobacteria bacterium. Next base: position 16,402 of record JAFDEE010000034.1, read on the forward strand.
CCATCCATAAATGGCCCTTTTGCCCAATCTCTGCGTCAGGCTCAGATTTTAATCCTCGAAATACTTCAATGTATTCCTGTGGTTAAAATCTTCGCCTTCCTTGACCTTGCTTGACCTTGAACAAAATTGCCTATTTATGGATGGACACTAATGAGGTCTTGGCCTCGTATAAACCGCTCCCCCGGGGGATTCATCTTCTTCAAAACCGTTGTTTCACCTGGGAGTCTGATTTCCATAGTTGCCGGAAAAAACCGATTTCATCGGATCTGCTTCATTATCGAACGCTTGTGACAAGAGAGTACTATTGCAGGGTCAATGGGCATCTCTGTTGTGTGGACATATATACTCAGGCTCCTATAGCACGCGATAAGGACCCTGATGGAAAGGAACGGAGGGCGGAGGGGCTTTTTCCGACCCCTTACATCAATAATTTCGGCTGATCCCGTCAATTCGACCGCCGGGATGGTTTTCCCCTTTGAGACCTTTAAAAAATCTTGAAGTATCGGACAAGCTTAGACAACGGGTGCGTAGGGCCAGCCGAAATAACGGGAGGGGCGGAATCCTTGAAGATCGTCCTGAAGGGAGGTGAAAACGGATAGATAGGAAAATGGATACAACCGGATATTCCGAACAAGGATAACACTATTCAACAAAAGAGAGGGGGTCTTTATGGCAGAAAAGAGGCAATTTCCTTTTGCAGAAGAGGTAGTACTGCCGCCTGAACTGGAGGGATGGGAAGAGATGTATCCGCCCCAGCGTCTTTTCAGTGAGGACCGGGCGGAATGGGAAAAGAAGCATTTCTGGTATCAGGACAAGATTCACGCACCCGAACCCATGTACCCGCTTGATGATATCTTTCAGGAGGCCTGGCAGATCGCTCTTTCCCAGTTTACGACACGGGTTTTCTGCATCCCCCCTGCCCAGGGAATCGCTCAAAGAATGTTTGGATGCTATATGTATATCTGTGCGATTGAACCGCCCCCTGGGGAGGTGATCCAACAAAAGGCAGAGCTTTTTGAAAAGCGGGTCCCCTATACCTTTCAAAACTACTTGAAACAATTCGAGGTTTGGCTCGAAAGGTTCCAAAAACTGGGGAAGGATATGCAGCAACTCCACGTCCCGGAGGAATTGCCTGATTTTGTCCCCGAAGAGGAGGTTATCCCGATACCCAAGGGAACCACTGATGCCTATGATCTGATCGAGAGTTTCAACACGATCATCAATATGATCTTCAAGGCATGGCAGTACCATTTCCAGTATCTGAACCTCGCCTATCTTGCCTATCTGATGTTCGTGGATACTGCACGAAAGCTCTTTCCCGGCATTAAAGAAAGCACCATCGGGAAGATGGTTGCAGGAGCCGAGGTCTCGATGTTCCGTCCCGAGGAGGAGTTGTGTCGTCTCAGCAGGCTTGCAGCGGCCAAGTCTTCCGTAAAAGAAATACTCAAAGGGGACGCTTCTGCCGCGGACAAGATGAACGCTCTGAAGAATACCGATGAGGGGAGAGAATGGCTCGAAGAACTGGAAAAGGTCAAAGATCCCTGGTTCTTTGTTTCATGCGGGAGCGGATGGTATCATTACGAGGGAAGTTGGATCAATAAAATGGATGTTCCCTTCAGCTACTTACAGAGTTACATAAACAGGCTGGAAAAGGGAGAGAAGATCGAACGGAACCTGAACGAAATCTCGGAAGAAAGGGAAAGGCTTGTTAGTGAGTATAAGGCCCTGATAAAATCTGATGACGACCGCAAATCCTTTGAAGACGCCTATAATGTGGTCCGGTCCATTTACAGATACGCTGAAGATCACCTCTTCTGGGTAGAACACTGGTTGCACACGATCTGGTTTGAAAAAATCAGGCAGTTCGGGAACATCCTGACCAAGTATGACCTGTTGCAGCAGGCCGACGACATATACCTCTTCAATCGTTTCGAAATCCCCATGTTGCTTGAGGATTTGGCCACAGCGTGGGCATGCGGGGTCGGCGTTCCCGCAAGGGGCCCCTACTGGAAGAAAAAGGCTGATAAGAGACGGAAGATCCTGGAGGCGGCCCGAAAGTGGAATCCTGTCCCCGCCCTCGGGGTGCCGCCTGAAGAGGTCTCCGAGCCCTTTACCCTCATGTTGTGGGGGGTCACCACCGATAAGGTGGACGAATGGCTGAAAGGCTCCACCGAGGTGGACACTGATGTAACCGAGATCAAAGGCTTTGCATCCTCCGCAGGTGTAGCAGAAGGGCCGGCAAGAGTGCTGAAGATGCTTGGAGACGTCGTGGATCTCAAGCCAGGAGAGATTATGGTCGCTCCCAGCACCAACCCCTCCTGGGCGCCCGTTTTTACCAAAATCAAGGCAGCGGTAACCGATATCGGAGGACTTACATCCCATGCGGCCATCGTTTCCAGGGAATACGGTCTGCCTTCCGTGACCGGAACCGGAGTCGCTACAACGGTAATCAAAACCGGGGATATTATCAGGGTGGACGGAAGTTCCGGAACCGTAACCATAGTGAAGAGGGCTTAGGGACTACGATTGATCCCGCCGGGGGTACACATTTACGTGTACCCCCGGCACACCTGGAATTACGCGGCATCAAGAGAGGAGTACGACATGCCGGAGCAATGGATATATTGGTTTAGCGAATTGGGCACAGAGCACAACGACATAGTGGGAAAGAAATGCGCCAATCTCGGGGAGCTGACCAAAGCCGGATTTCACGTGCCGCCCGGTTATGCCTTGGGTGTAGCGGCATACGAAAGGTTCATGAAGGAGACGGGGGCCTCTGAGCGGGTCCTGAAATATTTGGAAGGATTCCATGCAGACCCGGAAAACGTGGAGGACACTCCGAAATATGAAACCGCCTCCAAGGAAATAAGAGCTATCGTTGAATCCATTGACATGCCCCCTGACATGGAAGAGACTGTGAAGAAGTATTATTCCCAACTGTGTGAGGAAACAGGGATAGAAAATCAGTTCGTTGCAACACGATCTGCAGGGCCGGCCAGCCATCCGGGACAGTACGAAACTTATCTGAATGTAAGCGGCCCCGACGACGTTGTTCAGCATATCAAGCGCGTATGGTCAAGTACTTTCAATACCCGTTCCATCATCGCCAGGGCGAGGCTTGGTCTCCCGCTCCACCATGATCCGATCGGTGTTGCCGTCCTGACCATGGTCGATGCAAAGGCTGCAGGGGTGATCCTGACCGTGAACCCGGTCAACGGCGATGAATCGAAGGTGGCCATCGAGGCGGCTTTCGGGTTCGGCGAAGCGGTCGTCTCCGGGAATGTTACCCCGGACCGGTACCTGGTCGACAAAGTGACCCTTGAGATCGAAGAAAAGGTTATCTCCGACAAGGGTGCTGAATTCGTTTACAACCCCGAGACGAGGGAAATGGAGTATAAAGAACTGCCTGCCGACAAGAGGAAACTTCCCTGTCTCGAAGACATAGAGATACTGGAATTGACAAAGATCGCCAAGAAAATAGAGGCCCATTTCGGTTGCCTGCAGGATATAGAATTCTCAGTGTCCATGAGTCTGCCTTTTCCTGAAAACATCTTTTTTGTCCAGGCGCGCCCTGAGAGCGTATGGGGCAAGAAGAAAAAAGAATCGGTTCTGGGGAAAAAGAGCGGCTTCGAACTGCTCTTTGAAAAGGCCACTACGCCCATAAAATTGAAAACCGATTAAGGAGACTGAAAATGTCGGAAAGCAGCATGTTGAACGGAAAGAAGATTCTTATCGTGGATGACGAGCCGGATGTTCTTGAAGTCCTTGAGGAGTACCTTAAGATGTGCCGCCTTGTCAAAGCCACCAGCTTCGAAGAGGCAAGGGATCTTCTCGAATCCCAGGATTTCGATGCCGCGATCCTTGATATAATGGGCGTTAAAGGCTATGACCTCCTGGAAATCGCAACCCGCAAGAAAATACCCGCCCTGATGCTGACGGCCCATGCTTTCACTCCTGAAGACATGGTGAAATCCGTCAAGGAAGGAGCAGCCTCTTACGTACCAAAAGAGGAAATCACGAGAATCGAGGATTTTCTGAACGACATCTTTGTGGCCCGGGCAAAGGGCGAGAGTCCCTGGATCTCGTGGCAACAACGAATGCCGGGAACCTATTTCGAGATGAAGTTCGGAGCGGCCTGGAAGGCGGCGAGTCAGGAATTCCGAGATGCGCTGAAGGCCAGCATTAAATCCAGAGCAAAAACCTTAAAAAAAGAATGAACACCGCGCTGCAAGCAGTGGAGTGTCTTGAGGGGAATTGAAAAGGAGCCAAACCCGCCTTCGCCCAGAAGCACTTCGGCGCATTCACCCCGCCATGGCGAGACCTTTGAAAAACGTTCAATTTTGTTCAAGGTCAAGCCTCCGGCCTGTAGGGCTTACGCCCAGGAGAGGAAGGTGTAAATTTTAACCGCCCCCCTTGGGATGCCGAGCGGGACAGGCATCCATGAAAAGATAAAGGCATCAGGAAAAATTATTGGAATCAGGGAAAAGAGCCCGGACTCCGCCCAGGGGTCTCTTCCCGGAGGCCAGATGGTCGAGGGTTTTAAGGAAGGCTTGTGCAGAAGGGGAAAGGGGTTGATTTTTCAAGTACACTATATTCACTTCAAGGTAGATGTTTTCTCCTTTGATGGGAACTGAGGCCAACCTTCCGGCGCGCAACTCAGCCGATACAGAGGCCTTTACGAGAAAAGAAATACCGTCCCCCCTCTCCACAAGCTGCTTTATGAATTCCGCGTTGGACGTTTCAATCAGGATATTGGGAACATATCCATTTCGTTTGAAAAGCTCGTTTATGAGCTTCCGGGTTCCGGATCCGAGTTCTTTCATTATTATCGGTTCATGGGACAATTCCTCTACTGTTACAAATGGTTTTTGCTTGAAAGGATGGTTCGGTGAAATGATCAGGACCAATTCCTCCTGGGAGAAGGGAACAAATTCCACCTCCGGGCTTTCCTCCACCTTTGCGACAATGGCGACCTCGTTTCTCATCTCCATCAAGCTATGGACCATGGATTGTGAACTTCCTTCGTCCAGGTGGATTTTGATCTGCGGGTGCCTCTCGTGAAAGTCCCTCATCAAGTGTGGCATAAGGTAGCGTGCGTAAGTCTTGGAAGTACCTATGCGAAGGATCCCTCGCTTAAGCTTTCTCATATCTTCGAGAAGTCCCTCAATCTCTTTTTCATAGTCGAAAATCTTACAAGTGTAATTATAAAGTGTCTTGCCTTCTTCCGTGAGAAAAATTTTTCTCCCCTTTTTTTTAAAGAGCTTCACTCCGCAATAGTCTTCAAAAAGTTTCATCTGGGCCGTTACGGCGGGTTGGGTGATAAACAACTCTTTTGCGGCCTGGGTGAAACTCAGGTTCTTTGCGACACAGTGGAACACACGAAGCTGGTTGAAATTAATCATTTTGAAAAACTCCACACCGGCTCGGGAAGGCCGGCCGTAACTCCCTGGATCTCCCCATCATAAACAATGGGGCACCAGATTAAACTCCATTGAGCAACGGGTATCCGCGCCGACTTTTCACCTATAACATTCTATTATGAATAACATAAGAATTATGAAATTGACAATGCCCGGGTAATAGGCCATTCAAAAAAGCAGCGGCAACGTGTATCTCATGAAACAGTTTTTATGATTTCGGCGTTTCTCCTGTGAACCGTTGACAGGCACAACCACACTTTCTCAACCCGTCAACCAAAGAATCAAGCGACTCGTTCTATGGATCCGGTATTTTTTTCAATCATCGGCCCATGAAACAGTCATATCCAAACTTTGTAACCCTTTATCAATGAGGGGCGTTTGATGGGAAGTGAGCTGATGCCCGGGACTTCACCCGGCCTTTGAGCACTAAAAATCTTATCATTTTTCCTAAAGGAGGTATCTCCCATGAAGGATCTCAGGGATTATATCGCAAAGGTAGAGGAAATAGGTCAGCTTCGCCGGGTAAAGGCCGAGGTGGACTGGGACCTCGAACTCTCCCACATCGCCAAAATCGTCGAGGAAAAGAGCGGACCCGCCCTCCTTTTCGAAAACGTGAAAGGATACTCGAGCCCGGTCTTGACCGGCGCCTTCGGCACCACCCAGAGGCTGGCCGTCATCCTTGGGAAAAACCCCAACCTCTCCATGGTGGAGCTTACGAAGGAATGGGTGGAAGCCACCGTCAAGGAACTTATTCCGGCGAAGGAAGTCAAGGACGGGCCTATCTTTGAGAATATTCTCGAGGGCGATAAGGTGGATACCTTTGCCTTCCCTTCACCAAGGTTTTACGAACTGGACGGAGGTCGTTACTTCGGCACGGCGGTTTTCATGGCCATTCAGGATCCTGAAACAGGTGACATCAACCTAGGCACTTACCGCATGGGGGTCCTCGACGATAAGACAGTGGGGGTTCAGATCCTCAAAGGGAAAAAGGGTGACAGGATCCTGAAGAAGTACGGGAAACAAGGCAAAAAGATGCCCGCATGCGCCATTATAGGCGGTGATCCCCTCCATATCTTTGCAGGGGCCGCCACAGTAGCCAATGCAAAAAGCGGATACGACGTGGTCAGTTCCCTGCGAGGCTCCCCTGTGGAAACCGTGAAAGGTCATCTCACGGGTCTTCCATTCCCGGCGACGGCCGAGATTGTGCTGGAAGGGGAAATCGACCCTGAGCACCTGAGAGAGGAGGGACCTTTCGGTGAGTATACGGGCTACTACACGGAAGAACTCATCAAGCCCATTCCCAAACCAGCCCTTGAAGTCAAGCGCATCTACTTCAGGAACAATCCTATCCTCTGGGAGACGAGCGTGGGGAGACCCGTGGGCGATCAGCATATGCTCTATGCCTTTGTGCGTAACGCAAGCCTGTGGACGGATCTGACCCGAATGCAGATCCATGGAATCAAATCGGTATATACGATGCCGGAGGCCTCGGGACGCTTCTGGGTGGTCGTCTCCGTCAAGCAGATGTATCCGGGTCACGCGGACCAGGTGGGCGCGGCGGTCATTGCAAGCAACACGGGGACATACGGAATCAAGGGTGTGATTATCGTGGACAGCGATATCGATGCAGACGACCTTCCCAGGGTGTGGTGGGCGCTTGGGACCCGCTATAACCCGGCCCGGGGCACGCAGATAATCAACAGAGGCAGGGCTACACCTCTGGATCCGTCCCTTGCAGCGGATGAGAACAAGTTCATCACTTCGCGGATCATCCTGGATGCCACTATACCCTTTGAGTGGAAGGTCAAACCCACGGAGATCAAGCTCACTGAGAGTGTTTTGGAAAAGGTAAAGGCCAGATGGTCGGAATACGGCATCGATTAAAGGGAGGTCGAAATGGTCTTCGATAAGGATATAGAAGCGGCGAAGGAAAGGGCGAGAAAGGTCAAGTTGTTTGCCCATGATATTCACGGTGTGCTCACCCAGAACAACTTTTTTTGCGACATCGAGGGAAGAAGAAGATACGGATTCTGGCACATGGACGGATTCGGAGATCTTTCTCTTTCAGCCAACGGGATCCGTATCGCCTTCCTGGATTCAACTTCCATCGACGATGAAGGATTTTACCGGGCCAAAGAATTGAAACTTGACAAGTACTACTACAAGGTGAAGGACAAGGTGGGAAAGCTCATCGAACTCGAAGAGGAACTAGGGATTACAGCCGAAAACGTTTGTTATGTCGGTTGCGAGGTCACGGACCTCGAGGCCATGAAACACTCAGGATTTTCGGTGGCCACGGCCGATGCTATAGACGAGGCCAAGGAAATTGCGGATTACATCACCAATGCGCCCGGAGGAAGAGGACCCATAAGGGAAACCTGCGAGTTCATCCTCCGGGCCATGGGAGAGTGGGAGAACTGGGTCGAAAAGGTCACCAAAATGGGATACAAGTAGTCGGGAAGGGGGGAAAGGATGGTAAGCACGGAAACGGCTATCGAAAAGGCAAGACAAGTCAAATTCGTCATCCTTGACATACACGGGGTCCTTACGGACAACACACTCTACTACACGGATGACGGGAAGAAGTCGGAGTGTTTCTCCCTGGCGGACCGCCTCGGGTGTATCTCGTTGATGGAAGGGGGTATCGGCGTGGCCTTCCTGACCAGTAAGATTTCGAGAGCCGATCAACAGGTCGGGGAAATCTATACGGTCCCGCCCGATCGGCTCTGGGGAACATCCGCCAAGATAGGAAAACTCGATGAATTCGAAAAAGAGACGGGTCTCCAGGATCAGGACTTCTGCTATGTAGGAGACGAGATGATTGATCTCGGCATCATGAAACGGGTCGGATTTCCCGTTGCCCCGGCCGACGGCGCCATAGAGGCCAGGAATGTTGCTGCATACATCACCAAGGCACCGGGAGGCAGGGGAGTGGTGAGGGAGATCGCCGAGTTCATCTTGAAGGCCCAAGGGAAGTGGGACACCGTGATCCAAAAAATCTCCCAACACGGCTGACATCTTCCAAGGCAAGGAGTTGAACTCCGAAGACCCTTATAATGTTTAAGGGCTTCACCGTTTTAGAAACCAAGAAGGATATTCAAACCTTTCAGGGGCGGCGTCGATGGGCCTTCTACTCCGGTCACGGAGACGGAAGCGCCTTTTCAGAAATTCCCCTGGCGGGACAGGACGGGAGGATTTTATGGCCTATACTTATCCCAAAGACAACAGGGAATTTATCAACCTCTTAAAAAAATATGGAGATCTGGTTACGGTGGAACAGGAGGTGGATTGGGATCTCGAGATGGGTGCGATTGTGCGCCGGGTTTGCGAAAAAAAGCTTCCCTCCCCCTATTTCAAAAAGATCAAGGACTATCCCGGTTTCGAGGCCCTTGGGGCACCCCTTGCCACCTATCGGAGGCTGGCCATCGCCATGGGATTGGGGAGCGATGCTTCCATTCCCGAAATCGCGGAGGAGTACGTCCGGAGGACCACGGCCGAGCCCATACCCCCTGTTCTGATCGACCGGAAAGATGCACCCTGCAAGGATAACATCCTGATGGGAGAAGAAGCGGATCTTTTCAAGCTCCCGGCTCCCATGGTCCACGACGGTGATGGGGGACGGTATCTCGCCACTTGGCATTTCGTAGTATCAAAGGATCCCGAGACTAAAGATATCAACTGGGGCATGTACCGGCAAATGGTCTTCGACGAGAAGACCATGGTCGGCCCCGTTCTCCCCTTCTCCGACATGGGAAAGATGTTTTACGGGAAATTCGTTCCCAAGAACGAACCCATGCCCTTTGCCACCGTGATCGCCTGCGACCCCCTCTCAGGGGTGGCGGCCAGCGCCCCTTCCCCTATTCCTGAAGACCAGTTCGCGGGCATGTTGATGGGAGAACCCGTCGAGCTGGTCAAGTGCGAAACCTGTGACCTAGAGGTACCCGCCCACGCAGAGATCATTATCGAAGGGGAAGTCATCCCCAACATGATGATCGAGGAGGCGCCCTTCGGCGAGTACACGGGATACCGCACCTCCCCGAGGGAACCCCGGACGGTTTACAGGGTCAAAGCGATTACCTACCGTAACAATCCCATTCTCACGGTCTCCAACATGGGGGTTCCCACGGACGAGGGACAACTTCTACGGTCCTTCTCCCTGGGACTGGAAATGCGAAAGCTCCTGGAAAGCCAGGGGATTCCCATTACCGGCGTTTACATGCTTCCCGAATCCACCCACCACCTCGTGGTTGTCGGGGTGAAACCCGCTTACAGCGGGATCGCATCCCAGATCGCCGGGCTGATATTCGGAAGCAAACTGAGTCCGTGGTTTCACATGGTAATCGTCGTGGACCATGAAACCGACATTTACAGCAAGGACGAAGTCATCCATGCCCTTTCCACCAAATGCCATCCCATCCGGGGCATCCACAAGTACGACCAGGCTCCCGGAACTCCCCTCAATCCTTATGCCTCACCGGAAGAACGGAAATGGAGCCGCGGAGCCAAGGTGCTCTTCGATTGCACCTTTCCCCTGGACTGGCCGAAGTCCGACCTGCCCATCAAGGTGGCCTTCAATACGGTCTATCCCAGAGAAATCCAGGAAAGGGTCTTGTCGAATTGGAAAAATTACGGTTTTCAGGACTAGGAGGAAAGACCAATGGCGGGAAAAGAATTTGACACCTTTTTTTTAACGGACCCGGAAAAGATCCCCCAGGAGCAGGAAATTGAAATGATCCTCAGGGACCTCTCCCCCGGCGACAGAAGATATAAATACCGGAGTTTTTTTGCAAAGGCAATGGTTTCCGATCTGGAATCCAAATATCCGGATCGGCTTTGGGTCAGACTAGGGAGGGGACAACTCCTGGAGAAGCCTTGGTCGGTTAAGGTCTTGGAGGAATTGAAAAAGTTTTCCGACGTTGAGGGGGGAACATCTTGAGAGCGATTAGGGGTCTGAAAGAATTCGCCCTGGTTTTAGAAGATCAGGGAGAACTCCAGCGGGTCTCCCTTCCCCTTGATCCCCGCTATGAGATTGCGGCTCTGCTCTCTGAAATGGGAAAACGAGAGGCTCCCGCCCTCCTGTTTGAGAAGGTCAAGGGATGCCAGACAGCTCTCATCGGAAATCTCCTGGGGACAAAGAAGCGCCTCGCCCTGGCCCTGGGAATTCCCGAAAGGGATTTGCTTCGTGGGCATCTCCCGAACCTGGAAAAGAAAATTCCACCTGTTCCGATCCAAGAAGAACCACCCTCCCGGACCCTTTTGACCGCCGAACAAGGTCTGGACATAGGAGAAGTTCTTCCTGTTCTTACCCACTACGTCCGGGACTCCGGTCCCTATATCACAGCAGGTATTACTTCGGCCCGGGATCCGCGGGACGGCACCATGGGAAGGGGACTTCACCGAATGGAAATCCGAGGTAAGGAAGCGCTCGGTATTTCATTGCTCAACCCGCCCCTGGCAGATATTTACGCCTACCACCGGAAGCATGGCACAAAGATGGAAGTGGCTACCGCCATAGGTGTGGATCCGGTCATCCTCTTCGCTACCGTTCTCAAGGTCCCCCAGGGGACGGATAAGCTGGCCGTGGCAGGCGGGCTGATGGGAGAAGCCGTATGCACGGAACGTGCGAAGACGGTGGATCTGGAGGTGCCCGCCTACTCGGAGATCATCATCGAGGGGGTCATCGACCCAATGAGCGAAGAAAGGGACGGGACCCTGGGCGAGGCAAGCGGTTACTATATGTCCTTTTCAAGCAGCCCCACGATCCGTGTCACTGCTATCAGCTTCAGGGAAGACCCCTATTTCCAGGCTATTCTTCCCTGGAGTCTGGAAGTGGATAATCTCATGTCCCTGATTCATGGGTTGCATTTCATTCCCAAGATGATGAAAGAAATACCTTCCCTCCTGGACATCCACCTTGTTCCGGGAACCTTCGGCTCCCACGTCGTGATGTCCATTGAGAGCGAAAATAGGGCGGAAATCCGGAGGGCCTTGACCCTGGCCCTCTCGTTTACCAGTATAAAGAAGGCTGTCATAGTGAATGGAGACATCGATCCCAGGGACTCGCTGGAGGTGGAATGGGCCCTGGCGACCCGGTTCCAGGCCGATCGTGACCTCATCGTCATCCCGTGCGTCAAGGGCCAACCCATCGATCCCTCTTCAGGAGAAGGCTTTGGTACGGCAAAGCTTGGCATGGATGCAACACGCCCCCGAAAGGAAGGGTTCGAAAAGGTCGACTTCCCCCAGGAGATCAAGGGACGATTGGGCTCTTTCATCGAGGCAATCAGAAAGGAGTAAAATGAAAAGAATCGTTGTGGGCATCTCAGGGGCCACAGGCGCCATTTACGGCATCAGGTTGCTGGAGGTTCTTTCCAGGTCGAACATCGAAACCCACCTGGTCATTTCCGAAGCCGCCACCAAGACCATCCGGATGGAGACCCCATGGAGCGTGGAGGATGTCAAGGCCCTCGCCCATACCTGCTACGACATCAAGGATGTTGGGGCCGACATTGCCAGTGGATCCTTCCTCTGTGAAGGCATGGTCGTCATCCCCTGCGCCATCAAGACCCTCTCCGGCATCGCCCACTCTTACAACGACAATCTCCTGGTCCGGGCGGCAGACGTGACGCTCAAGGAGAAACGAAAACTGGTGGTGGTAGTCAGAGAGACTCCCTTTCACAAGGGACATCTGGCCCTGATGACGACACTGGCCGATCTTGGAGCGACCATCCTTCCGCCTATCCCGGCCTTCTACTTCCTCCCGAAAACGATCGACGATCTTATCAATCACACGGTGGGGAAAGTGCTCGATATCTTCCACATCAACCATCATCTCTTCAACAGGTGGGGAAGCGAGGAGATAAAAAGGGCCATTTCAAGCAAAGGAGAAATGAATGAAAATTCGAGGGAAGATCAGCGAAGGAATGCGGGTCGCGGCCAAGTTCACACAAGTTCCATGGGTTAGAGATCAGTGTATCCGGAAGCTTTCCTTCGATCCCTTCCCCGGCACCCTCAATCTCGATATAGAAGATTCCGGTGACCTGGCGATCCTCAAGGATCTCAAGGCCTCCAAAGGGGTGGAATTAGTTCCGGAAAACCCTTCCTTTTGCAGCGCAAAGTGCCTACCCGTACTCATCGCCGGCAGGATCAAGGGGGCGATCATCTTTCCCATGATCGAGGATTACCCTCCCAACAAGCTGGAATTGATTGCACCGGTCCACCTCAAGGATTACCTCTCGGTGAGGACGAATGATCTTATCGAGATCGAGGTCCTTTCACCATAACCCTGATCTTTCACATCCATCGGCCCCTGCTGAGTCAATCCAATATAACTCCTCTGGAATTTTGCAAAATTTACGAGGCCCCCCTTTTTGTATCAGTGAGACCTTTGAAAAACGTTCAATTTTGTTCAAGGTCAAGGAAGGCGAAAATTTTAACCACAGGAATACATTGAAGTATTTCGAGGATTAAAATTTGAGCCTGACCTGTCTGCCGTGCCTGCCTGTCCCGTTGGAACGGCAGATAGGCCCGGCACAGGCAGGCGCCGAGATTGGGCAAAAGGGGGCGTTTTTCAAAGATCTCATCAGTATCGGAGGGGGCTTGGGGTACCTGTTCATCCACCGGGATCTTGGACAAGGTGAACTTTCTTGTGTTAACATGCCGTCCCTGACAAGGACACACGGCGGAGAAACCCATGGAGCGGAAAAAGGAGGGAAATCTCATGGCGGGGAAAACCATAGCCGTCGTTGCCACCCTGGACACCAAGGGCCGGGAGACGGCCTTTCTGAAGCAACTGATAGAAGCGAGAGGACATCGGGTGCTGCTGCTGGACACGAACACCGGGGGCGAGCCGTCAATCCCCGCCGATATATCGGCTGGGGAGATCGCCAAGAGCGCCGGGGGAGACATAGAAGAGATCAGGAGATCGAAGGACACCCACAAGGCCTCATCGATCATGGTCGAAGGGGCCTCCAAGATCGTAAACGACCTTCTCGAAAGGGGCGAACTTCACGGGATTATTTCCTTCGGCGGGGCCAGCAACACCGCCATGGGAACATCCATCATGAAGTCCCTTCCCTTCGGTATACCCAAGCTTATGGTTTCCAGCACCGCGGCCATGCCGGCCTATGCCGGAGGGTACTTCGGGACCAAGGATATTACCATATTACATTCGGTGGTTGATATCGCCGGACTCAACCCCCTCGTAAGGGATATCTTGAAAAGGGGCGCGGGGGCCATTTGCGGCATGGTGGAGGAGGGAAAAGGCTTTACTTCCTTGGGTGGAGATGTCCGGGAAAAGCCCCTCGTCGCCCTCACCGAGTTCAAGTTTTCGGAGAAATGCTGCTCCCTAATCAGGAAACTTCTTCCAGAGCATGGATTCGAAGTGATCCCATTCCATGCCCAGGGGATCAGTGATCAGGCCATGGAGGAGTTGATCGGGGAGGGACTTTTCAAGGGCGTAATGGATATCGTTCCCGCAGGGGTGGCAGAGGAACTCTTGGGAGGAAACCGCGCAGCGGGTCCCAACCGCTTGGAACGGGCCGGTGAGATGGGAATCCCCCAGATCGTTACACCCTGTGGATTTGAGATGCTCAGTTGCGGCCCCCTCGAAAGGGGAGAAAAAAACGATCCCCTCTGGATTTCCAGGAACATCAAGGAAAGGAAAAGTTTCATCCCGGACCCTTTCCGGGTTCAAGCCCGTACCACCGCAGAAGAACTGCAAGAGATCGCCCGAGCAGTCGCTGAAAAGCTGAACCGGGCCAAGGGGCCTGTGGCCTTTCTTATTCCCCGAAGGGGCTGGTCCTCCCTAAGCGAGGAAGGAAGGCCCCTCCATGATCCGGAAACGGATCGGGTCTTTGTGGAAGAACTCAAGGAAAAATTGAATCGGGAGATTCCGGTAATCGAGGTCGATGTCCCTCTAAACTCCCCTGAATTTGCCGAAGAGGCCGTGAAATGGTTCCTGAAACTCACCGGGGAGAAATGATACATCGGAAAAAGAACGATCTTGTCCACCCCGTAAAGGTCACCTTCCGGATCGAAATCTTCTCCCCTTAATGTACAGCTTATAGATGTGGATCCGGTAACGGAGGCCAGCAGGCTGGATCGTTTCGTGGCCGAAAGCCCGAGACAGGGCCCTTGTAAAAGTGCACGTGTGGTTACCGGGGGCAATCCGTTTTTCCAAAATGACTCACTTCTTCTTGAAAAGGGCCTCGAGCGCATCCCTGGCGTTCTTGGCGCGCAGGGTCTTACCGCTCCTTCCCTTGGTGCCCCGAATCTGGAAATAGTCGCAGAAGTTGGCCCTCTCCTTGTCCATAATGCGTTCAGCGGACACCTCCCTGCACTCGTTGTAAGCACCGGGGTCGTAAAACCTGCATTGCTTGCAGCATCTCAGATCCCGGCCACAATGAGGGCACTTGTCATGTCTTCCGATATTTCCTTTTATATCCAGTTCATGGTGACAAAACGCACATTTCATTTCTTCAACCTCTTGTTCATTGGTATATTGCTTTTAATTTCCAGATGTATCCTTCAATGAAGGGATCTTTTCCCCGATATCCTCTATCTCCCACCTCCTTCCTTGGACCGGCACATTCCGGGTTCATGGGCGGGAAGGGACTGAGAACCTCAAAGCTCTCCTTTTGACATTTCATATGCTGACTAATAGAATATTAGATTACCCACACTTTGCGGCATGGGTTTTTGAAATGCTTTTTACACGTGAAACCGGGCATGATATCAACCAGGATTCTTCTTACAAAGGGGACTGACTTAAAAAAAACCATGAAGGATCTCCCTTATACCTTGCTCGACCATACAGGGGACATGGCTGTATGCATCACCGGGTCTGACCCCATAGATCTCTTCGAGAATGCGGGCAGGGCCCTTATTCATATCGCACTGGGGGATGTGCCGAAGGATCAAGGCCCCTCCTTTTCCATCGACCTTTCAGGTGAAGACCTGGAAGATCTCCTGGTCCAGTGGCTGGGAGAGATACTGTATCTCCTGGAGGGCGAAAAACAAATCGCCACCGTTTTTTCGGTTGAACACCTGACGGCTTCACACCTCAAGGCAACCCTGGGAATCATTCCCTTTGACCCGGGACGTCACGAGATCCTCACTGAAATCAAGGCGGTGACCTACCATCAAATCCAAGTCACCGACCGGGGGGATCACTGGGAAGCCGTTGTCATCATGGATGTATGAGGTTTAAGCATGCAAATCAAGCTCGAACAATTGGACGATAACCGATGGCTGATCCCCAAAGCCGGGAAAATGAGGGTTCCAGGGCTTATCTTTTCAAGTAAGGCCCTGATCAAAGACATCGAAAAGGATCAAAGTCTGGTCCAAGTCACCAATGTTGCGACCTTGCCGGGAATCAGGGGGTACTCTCTGGCCATGCCCGACATTCACTGGGGATACGGATTTCCGATAGGCGGTGTCGCGGCCTTTGATGTGGACGAAGGGATCATCTCTCCCGGCGGAGTCGGTTATGATATCAACTGTGGATGCCGCCTCATGACGACTTCCCTGATAGCAAACGAGATCATGCCCAACCTCAGGAAACTTCTCTCAGACTTGTTTATTGCGGTTCCCGCGGGTGTCGGTTCCACCGGGGTCGTTCATCTCTCCAAGAAGGAAGAGACCGAGGTGGCCCTGGAAGGTGCCGCATGGGCCGTGAAACAGGGTTTCGGCCGGCCGGAAGACCTGGAAAGGACCGAAGACCACGGCACCCTTGAAGGAGCTGACCCCTCAGTGCTGAGTGACAGGGCAATGAAACGGGGAATCGACCAACTCGGCACGCTGGGGTCTGGAAACCATTTCCTGGAAATCCAGGTCGTGGATAAAGTCTATGATCTCCAAATCGCCCGGGCCTTCCGCATTTTCGAAGGCCAAGTGACCGTCCTTATCCATTCCGGATCACGGGGATTCGGTCACCAAATCTGCGACGATTTCCTGAAAGAAATGGGCAGGCAACTCCCGAGCCAAAAAATCGATCTTCCCGACAGGCAACTCGCATGTGCTCTCCTTCGATCGGATCTGGGGAGACGCTACCTTTCCGCGATGGCTTGTGCCGCGAATTACGCCTGGGCCAATCGGCAGATCCTCATGCATCTGGTTTACGAGACCTTCATCCGCAGTCTTTCCATCGGCCCAAAGGAACTGGGTATGGAATTACTCTATGATGTTTGTCACAATATCGCGAAGATTGAAAGGCATACTTACAAGGGCCGGGAAGTCTCGCTATGCGTTCATCGCAAGGGTGCCACCCGATCATTGCCTCCCGGGCATCCCGGTATTCCTCCCCTCTATAGGCAGGCAGGCCAACCCGTGCTCATTCCCGGGGACATGGGCACATATTCCTTTATTCTCGCAGGAGCCCCTGGTGCCATGGAAAAAAGCTTCGGATCCAGCTGTCACGGCGCCGGTCGGGTTATGAGCCGTTCCCAGGCCGTGAAAACCGCGAAGGGAAGGGCTATACATCGAGAGCTGGAAGATAGGGGCATCCTGGTTCAGTCCAAGGGAAAAAGAACTATGAAAGAAGAGATCCCGGAGGCCTATAAAGATGTTTCCCAGGTCGTCGAGGTGGTTCATCAAGCCGGACTGGCGAAAAAGGTCGCGCGCCTGAAACCCCTCGCAGTCATCAAGGGATAAATCAGCATCCTCCGGGAAAGTCCATTTTAATACCTTTTGAAAAAAGCCTGACTTTACTCAATCTTCCGCCTCCGCCACGGCGTGACAAGCTGCGTCAGGACCAAACCGGAGACCCCCCGAAGGATAGGGAGTCCTAGCTACGCGCGGGTAAATTTTAATCCTCGAAATACTTCAATGTATGGTGCCTCTGCCGCTTGGTATCCCAAGCAGGGTGGTTGAAATTTCCGCCTTTCTCGATCTTGGCCAAAATTGAACATTTTTCCAAAGGTCTCTTTTCCCGGACTATTATTGCACCCCCCAGGAGTCCGGGCCGCTCTATCTCGACTATTTATCAATATGCCTCCCGGGGGTCAACAAGAAAAATGAAGTTACTTGTCGCGGGCAACAGAATATCTTGAACGGAATCGCGGTGGGGCCAAACCTGCCCATTCGCGCCGAAGCGATTCGATGCGCTCACCCCGCTATTCCTATCCATAGCCAGCCACAAAGTACCCTGGCGGAGGCGAATGACCCCAGAAAAGCCATTTACTTTCCCGTTTATGTAATGTAGTTTCCTTGGTACAGGATCCCGGCCGAATCCTGGACTTCATGAAACAACAGGAGACTTAGCAATTGGAATCTCTATTGACCGGATCAATTATCATGGCGGCCGGCAAGGGCAGTCGTATGAAGGGTTATGAGGGAAACAAGGCTCTGCTCCCTCTGGTGCCAGGAAGTTCCCTTTACGATGGAGATCAACCCATTCTACTCCATATCTTGAAAAACCTCCCTCCCGGCCCCAAGGCCATTGTTGTCAACCACAGGAAAGAAGACGTAATCCGTGCCACTTCACACCTAGGAATCGAATATTACGAGCAGCCCGTGACCAACGGGACCGGGGGAGCCCTTCTGGCTGCAAGGCCGTTTATAGAGAAAGGTGATTTTTCACGAATGATCATCACCATGGGAGATGTACCTTTTGTCAGGGAGTCCACCTACCAGAACCTTGTCCGGGCCTTAGAGGATAGTTGTTTTGTGGTGCTGGGCTTCCGAACGGATGACAAGAAACGTTACGGAGTCCTGGAAACCAGGGGAAACCACGTCACCCGAATTGTTGAGTGGACCTACTGGCATCGCCTGCCTCGGGAGGAGCAGAACCGTTTTCAGATCTGCAATTCCGGGATTTACGGGGCCAGAAGACACGAACTTCTACCTTACCTTGCCCGCCTTGAGAGCCGTCCACACAGGGTTCTGAAGGAAAGAAAAGGAAAGATGGTAGAAATCGAAGAATTTTTCATTACGGATCTGGTAGAGCTTATCCATTCCGATGGGGGCAAAGTCGGGTTTATTGTAGCAGAGGACGAACGGGAAGTCATGGGACTGGACGATCCCGTATCCCTCGGAAAGGCCCAGGAGTTTTACAAGAGAGAATGGAAACATCTCGAAGCAACCTGACATAAAACATTCCTTCTTATGTCCGTCTTCACCGTTCCCGCAACGGCCCTGGAAGCTGTTATATTTCCAAGCCCTTCTTCGTAGCGGAACAAGGGACCGCACGACGGCACTCTTTATCCTTGACACGACCTTTGCTTTCCTTTTATATTCCCTGAAAAACAAGAGGGTGTGTGAAACCGGCCTGTCCTAAGGCCGAGAAGATACATTCCGCAAGGTGTCGGACCGCTCAGTCAGGCCCATCCATATCTTCCTGATAGAGTAACAAGCTCTCAAAATGGTGCCTGCCAACTGCGGGCCCCCTCTTATTCTTTAATGCACTCCCATTTCATCGATCCGATCATAAAAATGAGACCTTTGAAAAACGTTCAATTTTGTTCAAGATCAAGGAAGGCGAAAATTTTAGCCACAGGAATACACTTAGTATTTCGAGGATAAAATTTGAGCCTGACGCCGAGATTGGGCAAAAGGGGGCGTTTTTCAAAGGTCTCAGAAATTGGGGTGAAAAAGCAAGGAGGTTGGACCCATGGGAGAGTATTCTCTGGGTGATCGTATCTGGTTTAAGAAGTGGCCCGAGCAGGTACCCAAATCCTTGGATTATCCTGATTGCTCCCTGGCGGATTTTCTGCACCGGACAACCTCCCGCTATGGCGCGAATCCCGCTATTGTTTTTCTGGACACTGTAATCACCTATGATCAACTCTGGGACCTTGTCCGGAGAATGGCCAAGGGGTTTTATTCCCTCGGCCTCCGCAAAGGGGATATCTGCGCCATGATGCTCCCAAATTCCATTCAATATGTCGTTGCCTATTACGCCTGCCAGTTCCTGGGAGTCACAGTCACCGCCATCAACCCTACGTACAAGGCCTTTGAAATTCAACATCAATTAAAAGATTCAGGGGCACGAGCACTCGTCGTCCTGGATGCTGTCTTCAATGAAGCGGAAAAGGCCCTCGAAGGCACCAAGGTCCGCTATCTGATCGGAACCAACGTGGTTGATCTTTGCGCCATTTCTTCCTTGAAACGATTCCTGGGGAGGATCCTTGGTAAGATTCCGTCCGGAAAATTGCCCTCGGATGCGATCCGATTCATGAAACTATTGAACTCAGACCCCGATCCTCCCCGACCCGACATCGATCCCCGAAACGACGTGGCCGTTCTCCAGTACACGGGAGGCACAACGGGTCTCCCCAAGGGAGCCATGCTCACACACAGAAACGTGGTGGTCAACGCAGTCCAGTGCGAAGCTATTCTCTGGCAGCATAAACCGGGCATGTGTTTCATCGGCGTTCTGCCCCTCTTCCATTCCTATGCTATGACAACGGTCATGAACACGGCGATTCGTGTAGGTGGCTTTCAACTGCTCTTTCCCAAGCCCCCTGAAGACTTTTCTGACCTTTTCACTGCTATCGAGAAGTACAGCCCTCCCGAAGGGTCCATCATGCCCGGAGTGGCCCTGCTCTTCGACAAAATCAACAACCATCCCAAGGTCCGCGAATATGACCTCACCTCCCTGATGATGGCCATCTCCGGTGCCGGCCCCCTGCCCCTGGAAGTCCAAAACCGTTTCGAGGAACTCACGGGTTCCATCATCATCGAGGGATATGGGCTGTCCGAGGCCACCCCCGTCACCCACGCCAATCCATTGGATAAGGACTTGCGTAAGGTAGGTTCCATCGGACTTCCCCTCCCCGATACGGACGTCCGTATCGTGGACGTTGAAACCGGCACCAAGGTGCTCGCTCCCCTCCCCTTCGCCCTTTCCAAGACCGGTGGTCTTACCGGGGAACAGGCCCTGGAGGCCGATGCCTATACGGGAGAACTTATCGTAAAAGGCCCCCAGGTCATGAAAGGATACATGAACAGGCCCAACGAAACCGCCGTCACCATCCGGAACGGCTGGCTTTATACGGGTGATATCGCCTGCATGGACGCCGAAGGGTTCACGATCCTCAGGGACAGGGCGAAAGACATGATCAAGTGCAAGGGCTACCCGGTTTTTCCAGCAGAGGTGGAGGACCTTCTCCACAGGCATCCCGCCGTCCTTTCCGCAGCCGTGATCGGTGTGCCCCACGACAAGACTGGCGAGGTGGGAAAGGCCTTCGTGGTTCTCACACCGGAGAGCCGGGGCAAGGTAAGCGAAAAGGATATTCTGGACTGGGCCAAGGACAAGATTACGGAATACAAAGTTCCAGCATCCATTGAATTCAGGGATGAACTTCCCACGACCATGGTGGGCAAGGTCCTGAGGCGAGTTCTCAAAGAGGAGGAAGAGGCGAAAAGAAGAGAGATGCACAAGGGTAAGGCGATTTGAGTTCCAGGGGGATTCCTCAGGGTTCCGGGTCTGCTGAAGGCCTCCCAAGATGCACCAGTTCCCGGAGATCCTGAAAAGAGTTCTTTAACCCAGGGCTGTTTTCAACTCCTTCTCCCTTCGATCCCGCTCCAAGGCCAGCCGGATCAAGCGGTCGATCAACTCTCCGTAAGGTATGCCGCTGATTTCCCAGAGCTTGGGGTACATGCTGATTTTCGTAAATCCAGGAATGGTATTCAATTCGTTGACGATGATGCGTCCGTCTTCCAGAAGAAAAAAATCCACCCTGGCCATCCCCTCACAGCAGAGGGCCTGGAAGGAACGGACGGCCAGGTCCTTTATGCGTTGAACGACTTCCTCGGAGACCTTGGCCGGTATTTCGAGAGTGGCCCCTTTCCCGTCGATATACTTGGCTTCATAAGAGTAAAAGGTATACCTTTCAGGATCGGTAATGATCTCTCCTGGAAGAGATGCGATGGGGTCTTCATTCCCCAGGACCGAACACTCTATCTCCCTGCCCGTTAGAGTTTCCTCGATCAAGACCTTTTGATCCCACCGGAAGGCCTCTTCCACCGCGGCCTTGAAGGCCGCTTCGTCCCCGACCCGCTCTATTCCGACGGAGGAGCCCAGATTTGCGGGTTTGACAAAACAGGGAGATCCCAAGGTCTTCCGGACTTCCTCGAAATCCACCTCCCCGGCCCCCCTTTCAAGGACCATGAATTTTGCGATTGGAATACCTGCATCCCTCAACAGCCGCTTGGTCACGTCCTTGTCCATTCCGGCGGCAGAACCCAAGACCCCTACTCCGCAAAAGGGGACGTGAAGGATTTTAAGGAGTCCCTGCATCGTTCCGTCTTCACCGTAAGGGCCGTGGAGAACAGGGAAGACCACATCGATCTTCCCGAGAGAAACATCTCCGGACAAATCCCTGAATGGCCCCTCCCGATCCCCCGGGACGAGGGATATCTGCTGGCCTCCTTCCTTCAGGGAGATGAGTTTCGGATCCTCAGGGTGTTCCAGGAAATCTTCCGCCTGCTCGTAAGCAAACCACCTTCCTTCCTTGTCGATGCCGATGACCAGGATATCATATCTATCACGGTCCAGGGCATTGATGATGTTCAGGGCGGACTGAAGGGAGACCTCGTGTTCCGCGGATTGTCCCCCGCACAAGACGGCCACTCGCAGCTTTTCCATATCTATCCACCTGTTTCTACCAAAAAAACCTTTCCTTTCCCTTAACCGGCCAGGATTCTCGAAAGTTTCTCCAGTTCCTCGCTCTTTCCCAAGGCGATGAGGGTATCCCCTGCCCTGATGTGGGTTTCAGATGAGGGATTGAACTTCATCTCTCCCCCCTTTTTTCGTATCGCAACGATGATGACGTTCATGTCCTTACGGATGTCGGACTCCACCAGGGTGAGGCCGTTCAACTGTGATTCTTCCCCCACTTCCAGTTCACCCATTTCGAGCCCCATATCCCTGTTGTGAACTGTAAATTCCAGGAAATCCGTCACCGCAGGCCGGGTAAGGATATGGGCCATCTTTTGACCACCGATGAGGTAAGGCATCCCGACCCTGTCGGCCCCCGCCCGTTTGAGTTTCTTTTCGGTCTGTTCTTCTTCTGCCCTGGCAAGGATAAACAGGGATGGATTCAACCCCCTGGCACTCATGGTGATGAAGAGATTATCAGCGTCAGAGGCCACCACCGAGACCAGTCCCTTGGCCCGTTTTATCCCCGCTTCCAGCAAGACCTCCTCGTTGGTCGCATCATCGATGATGAAGGGGATGTCCTCGTTCTCAAGGGCCTGCCTGGCCTCCGGCCGGTTGTCGATCACCACCATGGGGACATTATGGGCCTTCAACTCCCTGCAGATGATCCGGCCGATCCTGCCGAATCCACAGACGATGAAATGATTTTTTATGGACCTCATCCTTAAACCCAACTTTGTCCTCCCGATCAAAGTACTCATCTGAAATTCGACCATGGCCTGGGCAACAATACCCAGCACATAGGCGATTATTCCCATTCCAGAAAAGATGATGAAAATGGTAAATATTCTGCCCGCCTCAGAAACTTCCCGCACCTCTTTAAACCCAACCGTGGTAATGGTGATCACGGTCATATACAGGGCGTCCAGGAAACCCCACCGCTCGATTATCATATAACCGCCGGTGCCCGCAAACACGATCACCATTAGAATGGCAAAGGCCCGGATAATTGTCTTGGATCTGAAAGGCGCTATTCTCTTGTTTACCTGGAACATGAACTCATTGCTGTCTGGAATAGAATTGTTTTGCTATTCATTAATAATAAAATCAGATGGATAGCCATACATAACGGTTTCTTTCAAATTCAGGTTCTTTTGCAGGCCGGCAGAACGCAGAGGCTGCGGATGTTCTCCTCGCTAACGTTCCCACCAGAAAGCCGGCGGGCAGGCGCTCCGCCGTCCATGGCTCCGCTCCCGCCAGACAGCGGCGGACAGGCACTGCGGATTTCGGCCCTTCATCTGTCCTGATTCAGGGCCGAAATAGGCCCGCTCCGGAGAAAATCCGAAGCCTCTGCTTGGAGCAACAAATCCTATTTTGGACAATAGTGACATGAACTTCCTTATTAATATTCTTCAGTTACTCCTTCAGAAGGAACCGGAGGGGCCGTAGAGGTCAGTGGATTATTCCGCCCGGGTGGATGGACTGGAACTGACGGCTTCCACGGTAAACTCGCTGAGGTTTTCCGGGAGTTGGTCGAAGACGATCATAATGGGAATCGAATTTCCCGGCAGGATTCCGATGTTCATGTTTCCCTTTCCGTTTTTGTTGTTGAGGATCTGGTCAATATCCGCCATGGACATGGATTTGAGCTCCTCATCCGGGACACTGTTTCCCGCATAGACCTTTTTTATCTTGACTACCTTGCCCCGGTCGTCCAATAGGCTCCCTTTTACGTATATGAAACTGCGGGGTTTGGGGTAATTATTGGTCACCATCCCCCTGATCACGAAAAGTTGACCCGCCTTCTGGGACTCCACAAAGGCTCCGCTTACAGTTGGAAAGGTGAGCCTGCTGACACCGGAATCCTTTATCTCCTCCTGCGGGCTCTTCTTGGGAACAGGCAGGAAGTCAGTGATGATGTCAGGTTTGAAAAAATAGACGTATGCGCCTCCGAGCAGAAGGAGAAGGATAATGATCAGAACTATGGGTACTGCCTTTGAACGACCCCGCTTCGGTGCCGTGGACGGCTCGGAGGTCTCCTCAACATCTCCTGAAGGCTCCGGTTCTGCTTCAGTTTCTTCCATTTCATCTTCCCCGAAATCAACGGCGCCTTCCTCGACTGCTCCCTCCTCCTCTCCAAAGGAAAAATCCTGAAGTTCTTCTTCGGCTATTTTTTCGGCCTCTCCCCTGTCAGCTTCCTTCTCCTCCCCCCCGAGAGGTTCGGGCTGCGCCTCTTCCTGACCCGGAGGGGCATCCAGGGCGACGGTTTCCTTCAGGGTCTCTTCCACCACATCATGGGTATCCTCCGTTTCTCCGGGCTCAACGGATTCGGAGGGATAGGCGGTAAATACGTGTCGGCAGAGGGAACATCTGACCTTGGTCCCTCCTTCCTTGACCAAACCATCCTCCAACCGGAACTTCGACTGACACTTTTCGCATGTTACAATCATACGCCCCTTCCTCCCTTTGAAGCGCGGGATACCCCGTCATTCCAGCGTATATATACCCGGCAGGGACCTGTACTGCTCGTTGAAGTCAAGGCCGTATCCCACCAGGAATCCTTTGTCCACCCGGAATCCCCAATAATCGATATTTATCTGTTCCTCCCTCCGTTCCAGCTTGTCGATCAAGGCGCAGACTTTTATCGATGAAGGAGACTTGCCTTCGAGGTGTTCCAGGATCTTTTTCAGTGTGAGCCCGGTATCCACGATATCCTCCACCAGGATGACATCCCTGCCCTCAAGGGGTATCTCGACGTCTTTGGTGAGGGCGACCGATCCGCTGGATTGCATCCGGGAGCCGTAACTTGATGCCTTTATAAAGTCGATGACAGAAGGAATATCCAACTCCCTGACCAGGTCCGTGAGAAAAAAAACGGCCCCGTTCAGGACTCCGATAACGACCGGCTCCTTCCCTGCATATTCTGACGATATTTCCCGGGCAAGGCCCTGCACACGCTCAAAAATCGTTTTGCGATCAAAAAGCAGTTCTTTTTTCACCTTTCCCTTTACTCGCTTTCATACTCGAAATCCACCAGGTTTCTGGTCGAACCCCCCACTTCATCGACCAGCACTCTCTTCGTAAGATATTGAATTTCTAAAGATAAGTCAACCGACTTCCTAATCCGCCGAGCGCCTTCTCCCCCTTTTTAATCACAAGGCAGTCGGCCCAAGCCCATGAAACCCGCCGCTGCATCAATGGAAGCGTCAAAATGCAAGGCGGCTGCATAAAGCACCTATTCTCCATCAAGGAAATCCAGTCGTTCTCCTTTGCGGTAGACCAGGGCCGTGCAAGAGGCGATGAGGGCCCCTGCGGGGTCCGTCACCTTGATCTCATAGGTCGCCGTTTTCCGGGTACGATGAATTTCTTTCGCCTCGGCCCGAACCAGGTCTCCCAGGGCAGGCGGCCGGTGAAAGGTCACATTCATGTTCAAGGCCACCGCCTTTGTACCGTGGGAATTGGATGCAATCTCAAAGGCCTCGTCGATGAGGGAAAAAACGGCTCCTCCGTGGATCATACCGAGGGTGTTGAGGCTGTCATGCCGGATCTTCATTTCCACCACGGCACGACCCTCGTCCACGGATATCAACCGCATACCCATTTTAACGGCAAAGGGCTCATCCTCCACCGCCCTCCTAAAAGCCTCTTGCTTCCCCTGCTCCATACCGGTGAACAAGACCTCCTTTCCGTACCACTCGGCAGACCCTGAGACTCCTGGATCTCTCATCCGTTCTCCTAAGCGGAAAATGCACCGTCCCTTTCCTTTCCCTTGTCCTCCCCGGAAGACTCCTTCTTATCGCAGCCCTCTACCGGGGCCGGAGGGAAGAAGACCTTGAATTTGCTGCCCCCCGATTGGTAACAATCTTCCCTCGTCTTGCAGAATGGACACTCCTCTATTTTTCCGGGGCAATGGTCCTGTTCACGAGGGATATAGCGGCACCGGGAGGACTCCATGTCCAGGTCAAAATGGTAGCGTTCCGCAAAAATCTTCATACGAAGCAGGTCCGCTCCTTTTCCCCCCGCATTGAAATCAAAGGGCCTTTTCGATGAGTATTCCATGGTCTCCTGGGTCATGAAAAACCCTTCGAAGATGCGCCGTTGGTTTTCCTCGGTGATTCCGATACCGTAATCCTTGACTTCAAACTCCGCACCCCTGCCTCTTTTCCTGACCGTGATCTCGATTTTCCCGCTGTCCGGAGTAGCCTCCACGGCGTTCTTCACCATCCCGTCCACGATTTTCCCGAGGACATCTTCCGGAATGCAGATGGAGGGAGTATCTTCCAATTCTACGTTGATCTCGACTTTCCGGTGTAAAAACTGCTCCTTTAATTGTTCGACCCGGTCTCCCACGAATTTATTAAGGGAAAGCTCCCTGACCTTGCTCTCCTTTGTGCCGAACAGTTCTTCGATCCGTTTATGTATTCTTTCTACGATGTCGCCCTCTCCCACTTCTTCCGCCACAAGCACTTCAAGTTCGTCCCGGCATTGTTGAAGTAGCATGGAGAGGAGGGCATGGGTCTTAAAATGCTTCTCCTGCATGATGTCTTCAACCTGGTACTGGATCTCAAGAATTCGGTTGAGATTCCTGTGGGCCCTTTCCAAGGTGACTTTCCAGTCTTTTTCCGGAAGGGCTTCAAGCCTTTTTCTCAATATATTCAGGGATCCCATGAGGATGGACACCGGGGTCTTCAATTCATGGGAGAGGTGATTGATCACCCTGTCCTTGGCGCGGTTGAGGCTGGTCACCTCATTGTAAGCCTCGGTGATCTCTTTGGCGAACCGGGCGTTTTCCACGGAAAGTGCCACCGTGCCCGCGATCATGTTCAGGAGTTCTTGGTCCTGGCTTTCGAATACGCCTTCTCCCTTATTGATGGCACATAACACACCAATGATCCGATCACTGCTCCTCAAGGGCACCATGAGCATATTTCGGGCATGGGTTCCGAGCCTTCTATCCACAGCCGGGTTGAAATCCGGGTCTTTCGAGGTGTCCAAAACTATGGCCGGCCTTCCCGTCTGAATCACCCGGCCTGCAACTCCCGTGTTGGCCGGGTATCGGATCTCCCGGGCACGCCTCTGGGTGTCCTGGTCGAGGTAGGCACCCGCCCTGAAAAAAAGCTCGTTTTTCTCCTCATCCAGGAGAATAACCATGGCGCCTTCGGCGTTCAACAATCGCTTGATCTCTCCGCTGATGTAATTGAGCAAGTCCTCCAGGTCCGGATATTCAGGAAGGGCCATGCTGATCCGGATCATGGCCTCGCTCATGCTGGTAACGCGTTTTTCTTGAGTGATATCCCTTAGAATTACGAGTTTTCCGGTCGGGCCGCGGCCATCTTCCGAAAACAGGGTCTCCTTGATGACAACGTCAAGAACCCTGCCGTCCTTGGTCAGTCTTTTTGACTCATAACGTGATAGATGGTCTTCCTCGAACCGCTTGAGAAAATCCTTGCGGGATTCCTGGGCCAGATCGTCGGGGAAGTAAGGGATCGGCTTGCCCCTTAATTCTTCCAAGGTCCATCCGAAGGTTTCAGTAAAGGCGGGATTCAGATAGGTCACGGTATCATCCATGGCGAAAACCACCATGGGGTAAGGCACAAACTCCAGGAGGGTCCGGTATCTTTTTTCAGCCGCACGGCTTGCCTCGTACTGGCATTGATAACGGTACTCGGATTCGCGAAGGGCTTCCTGGGCCCTGTATTTCTCCGTGACATCCCTTGCGATTCCCCGAAAACCGATCTTTTCCCCTTCTGGATTGGTGATGAGACTGGCGGAGAGTTCAATAATCCTCCCCTGTCCATCCTTGTCCACGATCCGCCAGACCAGATCCGAGATCCCCTCGCCTGTCCTGTAAATCTTGTTGAAGATTTCAAAGGCAGCCCGGGCATGTTCTTCATCCATGAATTTGCTGAAGTTCTGCCATTGGATCTCTTCCCTAGGGTAGCCGAAGACCGTGCAAAGGGAATTGTTGAAATAGAGAAAATTGCCGTCGATATCCACTTCATAGACCCCCTCCCTGATATTTTCTATGAAGCTTCGATACCGTTCATCAGAGAGGCGGGCCTGACGGTCAATTTTCGACTTTCCGGCGCTTTGGGGGCTTCCTATGGGCCCTTCCGGTACTTCCCCCTTTTGGGGTCCCTGTTTTCCGTTCGTTCGATCGTCTGCCATAAAAATTCCGCTTGTAGTATATTTCGTGCATCCTATAATAAATTCAGTTAAATTGTCATTACATTTTTGGGTTTTCCCTCAACCGGTTCAACTTATCGGCTCTCTCGATAGGTTGGGAAATCCCCTTTTTTTCATTCAGGAACAAGTTTTGCATAAAAATTTCATTCGGGAGATGGGAATCTTGTCTGATGTGACTCGAAAAAATGCTGTAAGAGGGGAAACAAAGCCTGGTGCGAAGAAAACCCGCAGTGACAGGGCTATCGAGATCTATTGTGACGGAGCTTGTAGCGGCAACCCTGGGCCGGGGGGGTACGGAGCAATTCTCAAGTTCGGTGATACGGTAAAAGAGATATCCGGCTGCCATCCGAATACCACAAACAACCGAATGGAGATGACAGCCCTGATCGAGGCGCTCCGCCTTATCAAGAGGCCTTCACGTATACGGGTGACCACCGACTCCAATTATTTGTTAAAAGGAATGACGGAATGGGTTCCCGTCTGGAAAAGAAACAACTGGATCAATTCACGGAAGAAACCTGTCCTGAATCGCGATCTGTGGGAGAGACTCCTTGAACTGTCCAAGGGACATGAGATCGAGTGGAAATGGATAAAGGGGCATGCCGGTCATAAAGAGAACGAGCGTTGTGACGCCCTTGCCAGGGAGGCCCTTCAACAGTGCCAAAGACGCCCGGAGGAAAGAGAACCCGTACCGGATGAGTGGCTTGACGTATTGGGATGTATGACTTATGGGATCTATGTCCTGACGGCCCGTTACAAGACACGGATCAACGGCATGATCGCCTCCTGGGTTTCCCAGGTATCCTATGCCCCTCCCCTTGTCCTGGTCGCAGTGCATCCAAATCGATACACCCACGAACTTATAGAAAAGAGCAACGCCTTTGCCCTTCACCTTCTCAGAAAGGATCAAAAAGACTTTTTAGAGCGCTTCAAGGGGCCGCAGCCCGGAGCAAAATTCAAGTCCATCGACTGGGTCGAGGGGGCGAGCGGTTGCCCTATCCTCAAGGATTCGCTTGGCTTTATCGAATGCAGGGTTATCGAAAAATACACTCCAGGGAACCATACCCTTTATGTGGGCCAGGTCCTGAGCGGTCGACTTCATTTTAGTGAAGACCCCTTGAATACTTCAGACTACGGAGGGGTGTACCTCGGGAAGGACTAGGAAGGGGGCATTTTCGCTGCGAGACCTTTGAAAAATGCTCAATTTTGGTCAAGTTCAAGGAAGGCGAAAATTTCAACCGCAGGAATACATTTAGTATTTTGAGGATTGAAATTTGAGCCTGACGCCGCAATTAATTGGGCAAAAGGGGGCGTTTTTCAAAGGTCTCGCTGCCGCACCGGACACAGTTACTGTATTCAAGGGATTAAGAAGGTGTTTAAAAAATTCGTAACGCTCAGTTTAGGTTTTTGAAAAACAGCAACCTGGTTCCGGCCTGGGAGGCTCTATTTTCGTCCGAGCCACCAACGCCGGTCATACTCTTTTTAAACACAATCAACAGCGGGGGTCGAAAATGAAATGCCCAAAATGCAACTATATCAGTTTTGATTATAACCTTGCCTGCCCCAAGTGTAATCGTGACATCTCCCAGGTACAGGCAATGCTGAATTTCCCGGCCTTTCCACCCAACCCTCCCTTTCTCCTGGGAGCCCTGATCGGCGAGGAGGAAGGGATCGAGGATTCAGCGCAGTTTGACGGACAGGCCATTTTGGGTGAACCATCCCTGGATGTTGATCTCGAGGCACAGGATACCATGATGGACGAGACCGGTGAATTCGGGTTTGAACCTCCTGTTGAACCTGAAACCGGCGCGGCCGACGAGGGTATTGTTTCAGCAGAAGAAGAGTTGAAGGGAGAAATCGAACTGCCCAAAGAGGCCGAGATCAACATCGGTCCCGATTTCGAACTCGAAGTGGCTGAGGAGGAAGAAATCCCCATTGAATCAAAAGAGCCGGCTCCGGAACTCGCCGAAGACCTCCATGAAGAGACCGCGCTGGAACCAAAAGAAGAAGAAATCAGTCTCGATTTAGAAGGGCTTGCCTCTGATGAAGAAGGGGAACCCCTGATGGAGGCCGGCTCTGAAGACCTTACACTTGAACTCAACAAATACAGTATCGAAGGGGCGGACCAGGGAGATATCTCCGCTCTTGAAGGTGCTGAAGAGAATCCTCCTGAAGTCGGCCTTGAAACGTCTTTACCTGAGGGCGAAGGGGAAGGCGAACTGGACCTCAGCGACCTGGAGATCGGAGAAAAAGAGGCTGCAGATACGGGTGAGAGCGGGGAGGTCGAACTTTCCCTGGATGAGATCAGCCTGGAAGATGAGTTCCTTAAGCCCGGTGACGGCTCCCCTGGAGAAACCGACGAAGAGGTCCCCGTGGAACCGGAAACGACTGGTGGAGCTGAACTCGGGGAGATCAACCTAAGCCTTGAGGATCTCAAGGTCAATGAGACCGGGGAACTGGAAATCGGGACGGACATACCCCCGGCTCCCCCCCTCGAAACCGAACAATCCGCCTCTGATGAAGCTCAACCTTCCCTTGAATATGAGGAACTCGAACTTGAGGAACCCATACTGGAACCTGCGGCAGGGAATGAGGGAGTTGATCTCGAGATAGAAGAGACCCCCATAGATCTGGACGAAATCATGCTTTCTGAAGAGCCGCCACGGGAGTCAACCCCCCAGGAGGAGATTGAACTCCCCACGGACCTGGAAAACCTGGACCTCGAACTGGAATTGGATAAAGATGATTCTAAGTCCTGAAAAAAACTAAATTATTGAACCGGTCCACAATCTCTCGCTCTCTCCCCTTCTGAAAGGACGGAAAGGAATGATGCCGGATCGGGGGAAAATTATGGAAAATTCATCTTGACGCGCGAACCCGGAGAGACTATCATACGCCCCGATTGCCGAGATAGCTCAGTCGGTAGAGCAGGGGACTGAAAATCCCCGTGTCCCCAGTTCGATTCTGGGTCTCGGCACTCCAAAAGCTAATATGGATGAGGGTTAGATGGAACACACCTAACCCTCTTTTTTTGTGCCGTTTTGCTGGGTGTAAAGGTACTCGCCTTTCAACCAGCGAATCCGTATCATTCAAAAATATCAAAGAATATTGGGAAAACCCATCCTATTTCCAACGGCTCCCCACTAGCCGGGCAAGTTCATCAACGGTGGTTTTCAGTTTCTCGGCCCGGGCGTTTATCTGTTCCGAGGCGGAAGCCGATTCTTCGGCATTAACGGCATTCTGCTGCACCACCTTGTCCATTTCGGAAATCGCAGTGTTTATCTGATTGATCCCCTGGGCCTGCTCATTGGAAGCAGCCGCAATCTCAGCCACCAGTTCTCCCACCTTTGAGACACTTTGATACACCTGTGAGAAGGCATCGTTGGTGCGGGAGACCAGTTCCGATCCGTTATTCACCTTTTTCACCGTGACTTCAATCAACGCTGCGGTGTCTTTGGCAGCATCAGCCACCCTCATGGCAAGATTTCGCACCTCATCAGCCACCACTGCAAACCCGGCGCCAGCTTCTCCAGCCCGTGCCGCCTCCACCGCTGTATTCAAGGCCAGCAGATTGGTCTGAAAGGCGATTTCGTCGATGGTCTTTATAATCCTGGAAGTTTCTTCGCTGGCAGCAGAAATTTCCTGCATTGACTCGATCAATTCGGTCATGGATCGGTTCGCTTGACCCACCAGCATATTTGCATCCTTCATCAGATGGTCCGCCTGGTCGGCATTGTCTGCATTTTGACTGGTCATCGACGACATTTCCTCCAATGAAGAAGATGTTTCCTCAATGGAGGCAGCCTGCTCGGATGCGCCTTCGGCCAATTGGCGACTGGAGGATGATACCTGGGTGGATGCTGAAGCAATATTTTCAGCCCCTTCGTTTATCTGTTCAGAAACTCTTTTAAGGACTGAAACGAATCCCCATGTAATGAGAAATCCGATGGTTATGGAGGCGACAATGGCCACGATTCCCACTATGGCCACATAGCGCCTGCTCTTCCGGGCCGAATCCAGCATCGTGGTCTCCTCGGCCAAAACCCGATTTTCGACTTCAGTGCGGATCTCATGTAAAACTTCTCTGATCTCAGCAAGAGCTGGCATGGCTTTCCTTAAGTAAGTCTCTTCTGCGTTCTTAATGACTGAAAGGTCCTGTCCAGCCTCCTTGAAGTCCTTGCTGATCTTGTCTGCAGAATCATGAAAACGGCGGTACGGTGCTTCGATTTTGGCAAGTAATGGTGCGAGGGAGGGAAACAACGCTTCTGCCTCTTTGCGCCTGTCGCTATACAGCCATTTGCTGAAACCATCCTTGGAGTCATTGATCTGCACAACCAATGTGGCAACGTCCGGGTCGGCCAATATCCCATGGACCTTATTGGCCCAGTCAAGGGCATCGACCTCTTCTTGCGCCAAGAGCATATTTAACCTGTAACCTTTGATTATCCGGGAGGCATCGACGATAACTCCGCTCAGGCCGGCAAAACCTAAAAGCACCACCACAGTCACTATGATTGTGGCAAGACCAAAACTGAGCCCAATTTGTTTTCCAACCGGTAAATGCTTCAAATTCATTTGGCAAATCCCTAAATAGTGTTCATCCATAAATAGGCAATTTTCTTCAAGGCCAAGCCTCCGGCCCGTAAGGCCTACGCCCCGGAGGGGAAGGCGAAAATTTTAACCGTCTCATGGAGGCGGAAGATTTGCGCCGGCGGCGGGATATAACGCTACGCAGTATGTCACTGGAGAGTCGTTGTTTTGTCTCCGCCCGGACCCTAACCATTGACCCTCAGGATTGGTTTCCGGTTTCCATGGCCTTGCTGAGAAGTACCTGATTTCAAGGTCGAAAAATTTTTAGTGTTTGCAATCTATTCAGGGGTGGATACTACTTGGGCGGCAAAGCATGTGAAACGTTGCCATCCCTTAATATAGCGCCTTCCTGCGTTACACAGGTTTGCTTAAATTCGGAAACCTGCTCGGCGCAGAAGATCCTATTAGCACCACGCATGGTCGCACCTACAATGCGGCTGCACCGAAAATTCATTCAAAGGCACTCCTGGCTCCGAATGACCGGGTATTTCGGTACTCCGTCTTGCCCGGCGAAAAGGTCAGGCAATGGGCTTATCTTTTGAAAATGACCTTTTCGCCCTGATGGATCTATGGTTAGTGGCTGCTTTCCTTTGGTTTCCCTCATTATTGCTATCGCGGTCAGGGCATTGATGAATCATCCCCTCAATCGTCATTTTCAGCAGCCGACAATGCTTTTCAGGCCCTTAATAGCATTTTTCTATTATCTCATCGGTTGATGAAGGTGAAAACTAAACTGAAACCTGAAATGATCGGCTGTGGAGGCAAAAAATAACTCGGGGTCAACCCTTGACGGGCTGTTGCTCGAAGCTTTCTTGAAGAGAGACGATTTTGCCAGGGGCATTGACTCATAAAGCTGCCATGTTAGCAAGGGACCTTTATTCAAGGCTGTCCTCTTTTTTAAAAATCAGGGTTCCGGTCATATTCACTCCTTCTCTCCCTGCCGGAGGCACGGGCTTTCCCACATTTCATGAGTGGAACAATAAGGTGAGATCTTTGAAAAATGCTCAATTTTGGTCAAGTTCAAGGAAGGCGAAAATTTCAACCGCAGGAATACATTTAGTATTTTGAGGATTGAAATTTTGCCGGGCAAAGCCTGGTGGAACACTTCGCATTTCCGGCAAAGCCTGATCTTTTCTCTCCATGTAACCTGGACTTTCCCCTTACAGAACGTCCCATTGACAAACCAACACAGGTGTCCCAATTGAAATTCCCAAGCCGGGCACTTCCGCCGCATTTCTATTGGACAATGGTTGATTTCCCAGCACAGTCCCTTATTCTCTTGCCCTTGGCTCCTGGCACAGGACAAAAGAAATAAAAGCTGTCTTTCAACGTGGACGGGGATTTTCCTGAGTCCTTGCTCAAAGCTCTGGACAGTCTTGACGGAACATCCCAGAAGATGGGCTATTTGGGCCTGGGTCTTGCCCAAATTTGACCGGATACGGCCGAATTCTTTCTTATTCAAAAGGATCTCCCTTCAGGCATCTCTTGTTCAAACATCCAGCAGGATTGACGCTTTCCTACAATTTATGCCCTGAACCCGGTGTGTCAACTATATTAGTGTCCATCCATAAAGCAGGCAATTTTGTAAGCAGGCAATTTTGTTCAAGGTCAAGGAAGGCGAAGATTTTAACCGCAGGAATACATTGAAGTATTTCGAGGATTAAAATCTGAGCCTGACGCAGAGATTGGGCAAAAGGGCCATTTATGGATGGGCACTATATTAACGGACCGCACCAGTTCTCATCAAATCCACAATGATGCCCTACAGGGAAAACCTAAAGGATGAGTTGAAAAAAAATCCACAATGATGCCCTACAGGGAAAACCTAAAGGATGAGTTGAAAAAACATTGAGATGTTACTTGACACTATATACTACAATGTCGTATTAATATAACTACATTGTAGGATTAACATCCTTTCCCAGGCTGCTGTCTTGGCTCTTTCTTGGCGGGTGAAGCCCAAAATCATAGAAAAGTTTTCCAGCTTTTAGAGCCAATCCTGATCGAGCAACATCTGGAGCCATCACGATTATTCAACCCTATTGAAGTCGGCCGCCACGGTGCGGCACCTATCGATCCATGGGGACCCGGGGGAAGGATCGGTATCTGTTAACGCTGAAGACGGAGATTTCGTTTCAAAATCAGAGGGAGGATCCTATGAAAAAGATCGTAATCCTTGGTTCGGGTGCTGGCGGCACTATGGTTGCCGCAAAGTTGCAACAACAGCTCGATGAAAATCAATGGCAGATCCAGGTCATCGACAATGACGAGATGCACCACTACCAGCCCGGGTGGTTGTTCATCCCCTTCGGCGTTTATACCCCGAGGGACTGCGTAAAACCAAAGCGGGAATTCATTCCTGAAGGCGTCCAATTCGTGTTGGATGAAGTAGTGGCCGTTGACCCGGTCAAGCGAACCGTAACCGGGAAAAAGGGCAACTACGACTACGATTGGCTGGTCATCGCCTCGGGCTGCCGTACAGTTCCGGAAGAGGTTGATGGCATGATGGATGGTTGGCGAAAAGATATTTTTGATTTTTATACTTTGGAGGGCGCCATTGAACTCCAAAAAAAGCTGAAATATTTTGAATCCGGCCGTATCGTCCTCAACATCGCCGAAATGCCCTTCAAATGCCCGGTCGCTCCCATTGAATTTATCTTTATGGCCGATTGGTACTTCACGATAAAGGGTGTGCGCCAAGATGTCGAGATTGAACTGGTCTCACCACTCGGGGACATATTTACCAAGCCTATGGCCGCCAAGACCTTCGGCAGCTTCGCGGAGCAAAAGGGGGTTCTGTTCACCGGCAATTTCGACTTGGCCCAGGTGAATCCCGGAGAGAAGACCATTGAGTCATATAAGGGAGACAAGGTGCCTTACGATCTCCTGGTCTCCATTCCACCCAACTTTGGGGCCGCTTACGTTCAAAAATCCGAAATCGGCGATCCCATGGGATACGTGGACACCGACCATTACACGCTCAAGGCCAAGCAATATGACCGCATGTATGTGATCGGTGATGCGACCAACGTTCCTACTTCCAAGGCGGGTGCAGTAGCCCACTACGAATCGGACACCGTGGTGAACAACCTGTTGAGGGAAATCGACGGCAAAGAACCCAAGCCCACTTTCGACGGCCATGCCACTTGCTTTATCTGCTCAGGGTATGAAAAAGCCCTATTGATCGACTTCAATTACGAGGTGGAGCCCCTCCCCGGCAAATTTCCGTTTCCGGGCCTGGGGCCATTCAATCTGCTGGGAGAGAGCGCCTTCAATTACTACGGCAAGATGATGTTTAAGTGGGTTTACTGGAACCTGATGCTCAAGGGATTGGAGCTGCCATTAGAACCGCAATTCACCATGGCAGGAAAGATGCGCCAGGTCTTTTGAGGGGAGGGAGGAGGGTATCATGAATCAAGAAGCTTTGATCTTGGAACGACTCGATCGGATCGAGGCCAAACTAACCCCCTTGCTGGAGGCTTCGGCCTCCATGCAGGAGCTTAAAAACGACCTCACGCCCCTGGCCAATCATGCTGTCAAGAGCCTTATAGAAGAACTTCAGGAGGTGGAATCAAGCTTCCAGTTGGAGGACTTATTGGCACTGGGCAAGCAACTGTTGAGAAGCGTGCGACACCTGACTTACGCGCTACGCCAACTGGGCAATCTGATCGATTTCGTCACCACCTTGGAACCCCTGCTAAAATCCAGTGTGCCTCAGATCATCAATTACCTTGATGACCTGGAACAGAGGGGGGTGTTCCGCATTCTAAATGCTACGTTGGGTATCCGGGCCAAGATCGCCGCAGAATATACCCCGGAGGATATCGAACAGATCGGCGACGGCTTGGTGGCCCTGCTGGGTTTCGCGAAGAAACTGACCGATCCCCAAGCCAAGGCCTTTTTTGAGAGCATGATAGAAGTGCCGTGCAGCGTGGATCTTTCCAAAGCCAAATGCGTAAGCCCTATTGGATTGTTGTGGGGCGGATCCAAAAAAGAACTGAAAGACGGTCTCGGTGTGTTGCTCGAATTGACCAAGGGTCTTGGAAAGCTTAAGGAAGCCAGCTCATCCGCCGCTACCAGGGAGGCACGCAGGATGGGAGAGTAAAACCAGGCAGGCCAGGCTTGGAAGCCATGGGGCCTTCCGCCTTTGGAACATGCATGAACAACACAGGAGAGGAGGGAGCCATGCAAAGGCAAATGGTCCAGTGTGAAGACGGCCGTCAAAGACAGGCCAGGGTTTACGGAATTCCCCGGGAAGAGGGCGTGTTTACAATATATCAGGCCGGAGTACGCGTAAAGGGAAAGCATGTGACCGGTGAAGCCTGGTTCAACAGAAAAAGTGGAATCTGGTATTTCTTTTCCGCCCCTGATGGAAAAAACCCCCATCTTCTCCCCAGGCGATGTCCTAAACCCGAGTGCACCGAAACACGGATTCTTCGCTCCCCCAGTATCCGAACCTTTTAACACAACCTAAGAGGGTAGCCCCCCTCTTTCCCTGAGGACCGTCCAACAGGCTGTTGAAAAACGTAGCGAGCGCAGTAGCTTTTCAACAGCCTGCCAAAACCGTTACTCCTCCAGCGGCAAGAAGAGGGCGGCCTCAGGGCACTTTGCAAGTATCCTTTTGGGGCCTGGAACGCAGCGTCACCAAAGGCTTTTGGAGAGGCACCGAAATCTTTCCCGCTGCAAACGACCGTTCCAAACCGACTTAGAAGGCCTTGGAGCTGTCAAGGAGCAGGGTAACAGGCCCATCATTGACGAGGTGCACTTTCATCATAGCCTGGAACTCGCCAGTGGAGACCCTTAAGCCCATGCCGCGAAGCGCACCTATAAAACGTTCGTAAAGTACTTTTGCCTTCTCAGGAGAGGCGGCGCGGACAAAAGACGGTCGCCTGCCCTTTCGGCAGTCTCCCCAAAGAGTGAACTGGGAGACCACCAGGATTTCTCCCCCTGTTTCGGCGAGGGACACGTTCATGAGACCATGTTCATCAGGGAAGATCCTGAGATTAGCGATCTTCCTTGCAAGGTTTTCGCCGTCCTTTTCGTCGTCTTCCTCCCCAACGCCTAGAAAGACCAGGAGTCCAGTCCCGATTTCACCGATCACCCGGTCCTCCACGAGCACTCTCGCCTCCTCAACTCTTTGAACAACAGCCCGCATCCGATCCTCCGAAAAACCATAACCCCGCACCTGATTGTGGCTCGGCCGGACCCGCCATCCGGGGCGGCATGCCTCACGTTCTATCTAGTGTCCATCCATAAATGAGAAAATTTGTGCAAGGTCAAGGAAGGCGAAAATTTTAACCGCAGGAATACCTTGAAGTATTTCGAGGATTAAAATTTGTCCGCGCTGCGCTTGGACTCCCCACCCTTCGGGCGGGTCCCCGGTTTGAGCCTGACGCAGAGATTGCGGAAATTGGCCATTTATGGATTTATGGATGGACACTATCTACGGGATCCCGCGCTGATGGGATTATTGCATAAGATCCCTTTTTATTCAAACCTGTCTTACCCCTTACCTTCCAAGGGGAGCCTTTCAGTCCAATGATCCAAATGATCCATTCTGAGCCCAGAGAATTTCATCTGGGAAACCTTCAAAGGCTGTCCATTAAAACCGGGATAGGTTACAATGGTTGTCCGTCTATTAAGAAGTCCCTAACGAAAGGGGGAAACCTTTCATCCATATTCCAAATGCAAGGTACTTTACTCCTCATAAACCCCTGGATTTACGACTTTGCAGCATACGACCTGTGGTCGAAGCCTTTAGGGCTTCTCACCTTGGCCGCCGGGCTGAGGCGACAAGGATATTCGATCCGTTTCCTGGACTGCATGGATGTCTATCACCCCCTGATGTACCGGGAATCCTCCCTCCGTCACCCGGTCCGGAGGGCATACGGAACAGGGAAGTTCTGGAGGGAAAGGGTCCCCCACCCCTCACCCCTCCAAAGGGTTCCCAGGCCTTACAGCCGTTATGGAATCCGAAAGGAGGTCTTTCTCAGGGAACTGGGAGAGCACCCCCCGCCAGCGGCCGTACTGGTCACCTCCCTCATGACTTACTGGTACCCTGGTGTCCAGGAAGTGATCAATCTGGTGAAAACCAATCTCCCGGGGGTTCCGGTGATCCTCGGGGGAATCTATGCCACACTTTGCAGGGATCATGCACTGGAGCATTCAGGGGCCGACCATCTCATCCCGGGTGCGGGAAAGCGAGCCTTCGAGGAGCTGCTGGCACTTTTAAGGAAGCTGGGGATCCCGGAAGGGGAAAGTTTTAACGAGGCTCCGGGATTTCTGGTTCCGGCCTTTGATCTGATGCGCAGGTTGGATTATGTCTGTCTTTCCACTTCCTCAGGTTGTCCTTACCATTGTCAGTATTGTGCGAGCGGATATCTCCAACCCCTGTTCCTGGAGCGGGACCGGGACGAGATCCTGGAGGAGATCCTATACTGGCACCGAGACTTCGGCGTCCGGGACTTTGCCTTTTATGACGATGCCTTGCTCGTCCACGCCGAAAACCGCATGATACCGATCATGGAAGACCTGGTCAGAATGGGACTGAAGATCAGGTTTCACACCCCCAACGCCCTTCATGTCAGGGAAATAACGGGTGAGATCGCAAGGCTCATGATCAGGTCCGGATTCAGGACTATCCGCCTCGGGCTGGAAACCTCGGATATGGAATTGCAAGATCGATTGGGCGGGAAGGTATCCCAGGGTGAATTCGAGAGGGCCACAGGCCACCTTCATCGGGCCGGTTACGAAAAAAAGGACATCGGAGCTTACATCCTTGCGGGCCTGCCCGGCCAGTCCGTTGAATCGGTCATAGACACCATCCGATTCGTGGACAGTGCAGGGGCCATGCCTTACCTCGCCGAATATTCACCCATCCCACACACGGCCCTGTGGGAGGATGCCTTGAACCAATCGGAGTATGACCTGGCCGGGGAACCCCTTTACCACAACAACACGCTCTGGCCCTGCTGGGATTCGAATCAAAGGGAAAGGGTCCCGGAATTGAAGGGGCTGGTCAGGGAAATACGGCATCTAACAGGTTGTTGAAAAACTACTGCGCTTGCTGATGCTACGTTTTTCAACAACCTGTTAAGGGGCTGATATTCCATTTCGGGGAAAATCCCGATCTTGACGGTTAAGGATTTTCGAGGGTCTTACCTCCCTGCCCTTGGAATTCCGAGTAATGAGTGCCGGGATCAGACAAGGCGGGAGCCGAAGATTTCAGGCGGGGATTTGGGGCCTTACAACCTGTTGATCAAGCTTGCCGCATACCCGGCCCCGAAGCCGTTGTCGATGTTCACGACCGTTACCCCGGCGGCACAGGAGTTGAGCATTCCCAGCAGGGCTGCAATCCCCCCAAGGCCTGCACCGTAGCCAATGCTTGTGGGAACTGCGATGACGGGCTTGTCCACCATTCCCCCCACCACACTGGGAAGCGCCCCTTCCATCCCCGCCACCACGATGAGTACCGCTGCAGCCGCAATCTTTTCCCGGTGAGCCAGGAGTCTGTGAAGCCCCGACACCCCTAAATCGTAGACGGTCTCCACCCTATTTCCCATGAATCGTGCTGTCAGGGCCGCCTCCTCGGCCACCGGTATATCGGAGGTTCCGGCGCTGATCACCAGGATCTCTCCCTTTCCCCGGTCCTCTACGGGGCGGTTTTCCAGCACAAGGACACGGGAGTTCTCGTGGTATGTGGCCTCCGGGTAGCGGGTTATGACCCTCTCAGCCTTTTCAGGAGCCAGCCGGGTGACCAAGATATTGTCTCCCTGCTCACACATCCCCTGCACGATTCCCAGGATCTCCTCAGCCGTTTTCCCTTCGCCGAAGATAACTTCGGAGGCTCCCCGGCGCAGGCCCCGATGGTGATCGATACAGGCGTAACCGAGATCCTCGAAGGGCAGCCCCCGGAGGCGTTCCATCGCCTCATCGATCCCGATCCGGCCCTTCCTGACATTCTCCAGCAGTTCCCGAACGGCCTTCTCTTCCACCTCTCCCCTCCCCGAAACCTCCCGAGCGGCGGAATCAGCCGCGAAGCTTCTTGACGAGTTCGGCCACCCGTCGTCCGAGCTTCCCGGCGTTCTCTTCTGTCCGGGCGTCCGGAGCGCCGACACATGCGACGCCGTAATGACCGGTAGCGGACATGGGATCACCAACGATCACCATCCCGTATATCAACAGGGCTTGAATGATGGACATGATGGTAGTCTCTTTCCCGCCCGAAGGATCTCCAGAAGTGGCGAAGGCGGCACCTACCTTGCCCTCCATTCTCTTACGGACCCCGACGAATTCATCGAAGACCTTTTTCAATTCAGCGGCCATGACCCCGAAATAGACGGGTGATCCGGCGATGACGCCCTCGGAGGCGAGAAAATCTTCCTGGGTTACCTCTGCCGCGCTCTTCAGGACGGGTTCAACGCCTTCAACCTCTCCGACCCCCTTTGCGATGGCCTCAGCCAGTTTCCGGGTGTTTCCACCCTTTGAATGATAGAGCACCAAGACTTGCATACAAACACCTCCTTGAAGATTGGCTTTTTTCTGAAGGCGGCCCAAAGTGGACTTCCTCTTCTTGAGGATCTGCACCCAGAATAGCAGTCCTAAAGCAAGGTCCTTTCCTGGAGCGCCGTCATGGCCTTGAGGCTCGTATTGGTCACCTTGCTCAGGGCCCTTGAAAGATGGATTGCCGCTTCGTGGCCTACACCCGATTGGATCATGTTGTGGGCCCTTTCAATATGATTCCCGATTTCCTCCCAGGAATCGCCTCCCACAATGTTTCTGGCAGGGCCCAATTCGTTTTCGACAAACCTTAGAAGGATGCTCAGGACCCTCTCCGCTCCCTTTCTCTCTGCAGGGGGCAATCCCTGAAGCAGCTCCAGGCTTTGAGAGATCCAGATAAGACCGGACTTGATCTTTTCGCTCTGGGAAAAGGCCAAAATCGCCTGTCTTGTGTCCACGTTTTCCCCTCCAGGCCGGAGGCCTGTCCTTGAACAAAATTGCAGGATGTCCGAAATGCGCATTCTTACTGGGTGTGTGGCCCCAATACGCCCTTAGGACCATAGCCCAAGGTATTCGGCCCGTCAAGTCCCGGTGCGGGGGCATTCCTCACAGATGTTGACAAGGTGGCCCAATCTCCCTATTCTACCTCCCAAGTCGCAAGCAATGGAAATTCCCGCCATGACGGGGACGAATGCCGGAGGTTCACCATGAAGGTTTGCAGCGTGTCCGAGATGAGGGATTTGGATCGGACGGCCATCGAGACATACGGAATCAAGGATGAACTGTTGATGGAGAACGCCGGTATCGGACTCTTTACCGTCATTCAGCAGAAGATGGAGGTCAGGAACGGGGAATTTTGCATATTCTGCGGTCTGGGTAATAATGGTGGAGACGGCTTCGTCATCGCCAGAAAGATCCATTCGAACGGCGGGAGGGCCAAGGTCTTGATCCTGGGCAGGCGGGACAAATTCAGGGGTTCGGCCAGATCGAACCTCGACATCCTTTCCAGGCTTCCCGTGGAAGTACGGGAAATCACATCCTCCGAATCCGTCCGGGAAGATCTCCGGCATTGTGATGCAGTAGTGGATGCCATCTTCGGAACCGGTCTTGCCAGGCCGGTAGAGGGCCTGTACCGGGAGGTCATTGAGCTGATCAATACCTGCGGTAAGACTGTGTTCAGCGTGGACATTCCATCGGGGATCAGCGGGGATACAGGCCAAGCACTGGGGACTGCGGTTAGGGCGGACTGCACGGTGACTTTCGGGCTTCCAAAGTACGGGAACATGCTTTTCCCCGGCTACGAACACTGCGGGGAACTCTACGTGACCCATATCTCTTTTCCGCCCATCCTTTACGAGGATGATCGCCTCAAGGTGGAAATCAATCCCATTCCCGCACTTCCCACCAGGAAAAAGGACGGCCACAAGGGGAGTTTCGGCGACGTTCTTTTCATCGCCGGGGCCTCCGGCTATTTCGGGGCCCCTTACTTTGCGGCCCTCTCCTTCCTGAAGGCCGGCGGCGGATATTCACGGCTGGCGGCCCCCCGTTCAATAACCCCCTTCATCGCAAACAAGGGGAGTGAAATCGTGTTCGTGCCCCAGGAAGAGACCAAGGCCGGAAGCCTGTCCCTTGAGAACGAGGCCGCCCTTGTGGAGCTTGCGGAAAAAATGGATATGGTGGTCCTGGGTCCCGGACTCTCCCTGGCGGAAGAGACCCGCCGACTTGCCGAAAATCTTGCCAGGGCGATCCCAAAACCGCTCCTTATCGATGGGGACGGCATTACGGCCCTCTGCGCGGACTTAGATATCATCAAGAAAAGAGAACATCCCACCATCCTCACGCCCCACCTCGGGGAGATGTCCAGGATCACGGGCATGAAAATTCCCGAGGTGGATCGGAATAAAATCAGCATACTCAGGGAGACGGCCGGAAAACTCGGAGCGACCATTGTTCTGAAAGGAGCCCATTCTCTCGTGGGAAGTCCCGACGGGCGGGTCTTCATCAACACCAGCGGCAACTCCGGCATGGCCACGGCCGGTTCGGGAGACGTTCTAACAGGTACAATCGCCGCCATGTTCGGTCTCGGCCTGCCCGTTCCGGAGGCTGTCAGGACCGGGGTATTCATTCACGGTCTTTCCGGTGACCTGGCCGCCCTGGAGAAGGGAGAGGACGGGATCACAGCCCAGGACATCCTGGACCATCTGCCTATGGCATTAAAGACAGTGCGTGAAGGAATTTCCTCTCCTTTGAAGAAAAGATACGCGGGGGCGCGTATCATTTAGCTGTCATTGGATTGTGTTATGACAAAAGAAAAATTGTTGGAAATCATCCAGAGCCTTTTGAATACGGATATCGATCTGGGTTTTCTTCTGAAATTGAAACAGAATGAACTCGAAGTGCTTGCGGCCTGCATCAGGGAACGGGTCGACCATTTCGAAGAGTAAGAAAAGATACGAGACTTTAAAAAAGGTTCAATTTTTTCAGGATGTTAACACGGGAAGACTTTCAGGTCTTCTTGTATGGGGCGCACGTTTCACTCTCCGGGAAATTCAGGGTTCAGGAGGACCGATCCACCCGGCGTGTGCTTTCACAAGGAACCCATCGATGAATGAACGGAAGATCATGGCTCTTTACGGCGGGAAACACCCGGGAATCGAAAAGGTGATGGCATGAAAAGGATTGCATTCTTTTTTGGCGTCTTTCTCTTGGTCTGCTTGACCGGATCCCTCTCCTGGGCGGAGAAGGCTTATGTGACCGACTCCTTTAAGATTACCCTTCGTTCCGGTCCCAGCGTGGAAAACAAGATCATCTCCGTCCTCACCTCCGCTCAGGCCGTGGAAATCCTGGAGACCAAGGGAGATTGGTCGCGCGTTCAGGTCCAGGAGAGCGGGGGAAAAACCCGTGAAGGATGGGTGCTCGGCCGATATCTCGTGACCCGTGTCCCCTGGGAAATCCAGGCTGACTATTACAAAAGAAAGAATACCGCCCTGGAGAAGAAATTGTCCGAAACCCGAGAGAGCCTGAACAAGGCAATCGATGAAAATCGAAGTCTCTCGAACCGGCTCCAGGAAACCATACGGACCTTGAAGGATCTTCAAATCCGGCACGAGAACCTTAAAAAGGGTGCTGAGGGTTATCTCGAACTCCGGAAAACCCACAAAGCCGCCCAGAGCCTACTGGTCTCTTTGCGAAAGGAACTCCAGCGCCTGAGCAAGGAAAATGACGACCTTCGGGCCTCCCAAATGAACAAGTGGTTTGCTACCGGGGCCCTGGTTCTTCTTTGCGGGCTCCTTATAGGGCTGATGGTTGGACGCCAGCAGAGAAGGAGAAGATCACTCTACTAATCGGCGGGGACTCCTTTTCGGGAGATCGGGCTTTCAACCGTATGAGCAGGCCCTTCTTTTTCAACCGGCCGCCCCTTCCAGCTTCACCGTCTCCACCAAGACCCGTGCGGTTCCCTTCCGGTAAAAACCGAGCCGCTTGGCCGCACCGGCACTCAGATCAATGATCCGCCCCTTCACAAAGGGGCCGCGGTCATTGACGCGGA
Organism: Deltaproteobacteria bacterium; assembly: GCA_019310525.1. NCBI lineage: Bacteria > Pseudomonadati > Myxococcota > Myxococcia > Deltaproteobacteria bacterium. The sequence continues at coordinate 61,241 of JAFDEE010000034.1, forward strand.
CGATAATGGATCGCCGGTTCTCGAGATTCGTCACCCTCACGTGGGTGGGAAGGGGGAGGTACTTATGGGCGGCCGTCAACCCTTCAGGGAAGAAGGCCTCCCCATTCGCGGTCATATGCCCGCCCTTCTTGTTCCGGGTTTCGTACCCGTACCAAGAGGCGATACCTGTCTCCCGGTAACGCGCCGCCTCCTCTATGGACATGGGCACATACTTCTTTCCCCGGACGACGTAAGGTGAATTCTTAACGCGACCTTTTCGGATCGCCTCCTTCGGCGGAAGCCCGTCCATTGATTCGATCTCTTCGTGGGTCAGGGGCCACGAAAGGGGTGCGATGACAACCTTAAAGGTGAAACCACCTACCTTGTAAACGACTTTCCCGGTACCCAGGGCCACCTTGGTGACGCCCTTCGTAACCTTATAGGTGGTCTTAACGGTCCCCTCAACAATGTCGTAGCCCGTTGAGAGCATACTGCAGGAGAATAAAGTTATCGATCCAAGGATAAACGCAAGCAGCCCCCCAATACTCAGGGGCCTGCAATTCCTTTTCATCACCAATGAGCCCTCCTTCCATGGGGCGGAGATCCTTGGGAAACCTCGGTCTCTTTCCCCAACCGGCCTTCTATCGGCCGGTCAAGACGAATGAATAATGGAAAGGATCGCCCTAGGCCCGGAACAACGACCTGTCAGGAGTCAAAGTATAAGAAACAGTGATTTATTCGTCAACGGCAGCGGGTAGGAAGGACATGAACCCATCAAGGGCCTCAGAGGGAAAAAACCGTAGGATTCAGGGGTATGTCCAGGTCGCCTCCGGCGCCGCCCTGATCAGCTTTTCCGCCGTATTCGTCAAGCTGGCCCATGTAGGACCGGCTACGGCAGGATTCTACCGGATGCTTTTCGGTGGACTCATACTCTTGCTTCTACTGGGTCTCCGAAGAGAACCTATTTTCCGAGGACACGGCCTATCCCCCTTAGTGGCGGTCTGTGGTCTGCTCTTTTCCCTGGATCTCACCTTCTGGCACCGCAGCATTCAGGCCGTCGGTCCTGGTCTTTCAACTCTTCTCGCTAACTTCCAGGTCTTTTTCTTGGCACTTGCCGGAGTATGGTTACTGGGTGAGAAAACGACCTGGCAACTGGCTCTCTCACTTCCCCTTGCCATGGCGGGCCTGTATTTTCTGGTCGGGCCGGACTGGGGAAACTTCCCGGAAATTTACAAGAGGGGCGTGGTTTTCGGACTTCTCGCGGCCCTTTGTTATGCAGCTTATCTACTCTTCCTGAGAAAAATCAGATCGGAATCCGACAGAAGGAGTTCCTATCACACCGTCGCGTTTGTCTCTCTTTTCTCCGCTCTCTTCATGGGCCTGGAGGTCTGGCTCGGCGAAGAAGGTTTCGGCATACCAGATCTTCAATCCTGGCTGTCCTTGGTGGCATACGGAATCGCCGGGCAGGTCCTGGGATGGGTCTTCATCTCGAGGGGGTTGCCGATGGTGAATGCCTCCCGCGCGGGGTTGATCCTCTTACTTCAGCCGACCCTCGCCTTCCTCTGGGATATCCTTTTGTTTCAACGGCCCATTACTCCCCGTGAAACCTCCGGTGCAATCCTGGCTCTTGTCGCGATCTACCTTGGAACCCTCGGGGAAAAGGGGCCGAAGGAGTAAGTCTCTTTTCATTATCAGATGTCACCGCGCCCTACAGACTAATAACATGCCCCCGGGCCCGGCCCTGCCAGGGGTAACCGTTCCCCTGTCTTCTCCTCATCCCTTTCCAGGATACAGCGGCATGATCCTTCCCGACCCAGCGCAGTATTGATAACGGCGGCGGCACATCCCACCCCCGCCTCAACGGTTATTGCGCCGAAGGGGCAGTTCCGCATGCAGGCACCGCATTCCATACATGCGTCCCTGTTCCCGATCCATACTTTTCCGTTTTGCCTGACCAGAACCTCTTGTGGGCAGACCACAAGACACATTCCGCACCCTGTACACTTCCCTTCATCCAGGGAGAGGGTCACAACATCTTTCAAGTAAATCAGATTTGCCATATCATTAACCTTCAGGCAAGCAAGCGGGATCCCAACCACAGGACGAGACCCGTTATGCCGGCCCCTATTTCAGCCGGAACGGCCCATTTCATCTCCTTCCTGACCCCCGAAAGGGAGGTATAGGTAGAGGCCCCGGTAAAATTCATGGCGAAATATCCGGCCAGAGCAGGCACCAGGAAAAACCAACCCAGGATCTCCAGGCTATCGGGCCAACCCTCTATCCGCCACCCACGGTATAAGGCCAAACAACCAGCGCACAGGATCCCCATACACATGCCCTTTAAGGTGAAGGCCCTGCCAGGCAACCAAGGAAGGAAAAGGGGGGTGAAAATGACGCCTGCCGCAAGGGCGGTAAATAGAGCATATACAGCGAAGAGGCCCGAGTCCATCGCCGTTGCCCAGAATCCCTCCGGTCCTCCCATCCCCCCCAGCAAGAAAAATACCGGGGCTACGATCAAGGTCCATTTCAAGGCCGTCACGAATTCGACCGGAATCAAGACGGCCCTTTCCCAGGTCGTGAAGGTCTTCTTCCTCATCTCAGGGGTCGCATGAAAGTGCCCGTCAAGAAATGCAGGAAGATCCTCCGCCTTGATGGGCCCGTATATCACCTTGAATCCTGTGCTCTTACTCACGAGGTGTGCTGCCACACCCGGGGCCCCCAGCTGGGGCAGGATGATCAGCCTGTGGGAGACCAGTTCCTTGAGCCTCATGGACTCGATACTGTGAACCAGATTCCGGGTTCCAAAGGTCCCTTTTCCCGCCGCACACCACACGTTGATCCCTTTAGTATCCAAGACCAGTATCCAGGCGTTTTTACCAGGGAGTGAGGCCCTGAGCCGGTCGAAGCTCATTTTGTAGTTCGCCGTGACCAGGACCGGGGAATCCTGCCCGGGTCTTCCCAGAGCGTATATTCCAGGATCCACGGTAAAGTGCATGCGGCCAACCCCCCACCTGGCGAGAAAATGCCCCCACAAGTCTCTCCAGCTCAAGGTTGATGTCACCTCTGGAACCGGGCCCACCGCCGTTTGTAGCATCCCTTCAACAAAGGGCTGGCTTGAGTCCGGGAGACCGCTTCGAACCCCCGACCTTGAAGCCCTATCCCCTGCCATCACCAGCCCTCGACACGAAGAATCCGTCTCTACCGGAATCCCGGACTCGACCGGACAAGGAGTTGTCAAATCCTTCTTTCCGCGCATAACCATATGATATTCTTCACGATTTTCATTCAAAATTGATAAATTTTACTATTTCAATATAATATGGATCGCCCTCAAGTTCAAGATGTCCTCAGCGATAGGTCATAGGCACCTTCACTACCCGGCTCCCCACCGGATGTATCAAAACCGGCGTGGTTCTCTCCTTTCCCTTGATTTATATTATCGGGATCTGGTAGCCTCCCCCGTCACGACCTTTAAACCCAAATCTTGTATAAACAATCTTGAAGCCGTTAAAAATGTAAACTACTTTCGGCTGAAGCCGATAGCTTCAGGGGCCAAGGGGTCGAGGGTTCAAGGGGCCAAGTGAATATCATTTTTCCTCGAATCCCGATTTCTAACTCGACCTCTGGACCCCTTGAACCCTAATCAAAAAAACGATCGAACTAAAACCTTCGCCTGAAGGCCGAAGGTTCTCCCATTCCCAGAACGGGACATTAAAGGCCTCCCGTTCAATAGGGGCTACAGCGGTATTATTCCGCCGAAGGGAAAAAAGATGGATGAATTGGGAAAATTTTCTCCGGAGATCAAACACATCTTAGCCCGGGGAATCAAGGCCTCATGGCCCATTTGCCTCGGGTACATCCCCATCGGGTTGGCCTTCGGCGTGCTGGCCCAGAAGGCAGGCTTGAGCCCCCTGGAAATCGGGCTCATGTCTCTATTCGTTTTTGCCGGGAGTTCTCAGTTCATCGCAGTTTCGATGATGGGCTCCGGGGCGGGGTTTTTGGCCATAGTTCTTACGACCTTTTCCGTAAACCTGAGGCATCTCCTCATGAGTTCCTCTTTAGCCCGGTATTTAGGGCATCCCGGAAGACGTTGGGTTTCCCTTTTCGCATACGGAGTGACGGATGAGAGCTTTGCCGTAAATCTCACGAAGTTCCTTGAAGGGGATTGGCACTGGCGTGAAGCACTGGTCCTCAATCACACGGCGAACCTTGCCTGGATAGGCAGCACCGTTCTGGGGGGAGTCGGGGGTCGATTCATTCCCGAAGGGGCCTTCGGCATCGACTATGCCCTGACTGCCATGTTCCTCTGCCTCCTTGTTTTTCAACTCAGGGGCAAACTTTTTGTTCTGACGGCCATACTCTCAGGCGTCTTCTCCGTGGTCCTGGCTCTCCGAATCCCGGGAAATTCCCACATAGTAATCGCGTCCATGCTTTCCGCTGCCCTTGGGGTCCTTTTAAAGCGAGGGCACCTTAGGATAAGGAAATCACAATCAAAGGCGGGGGCCGCATCCGTGTCGAACTGCACTCATTCAGAGAGGGATCGATATGAGAAGTGAATATATCCTGCTATTCGCAGCCATGGGACTCGTCACCTATCTTCCAAGGTGGCTTCCCCTTCACTACTTGTCCAGGAAAGGCCTTCCTCCTTGGTTTGTGGATTGGCTTGAGTTGATTCCCGTGGCCATCCTCAGTGCCCTGTTGTTTCCTGATCTGCTGAGCGCAGGAGAACCCAGGCAGTGGACACCCCTCACTCCAGGGCTGATCGTGGCCGTTCCCACCTTCATCTTCGCCCTCAAGACCCGATCTCTGGCAGGTACGGTTGTCCTCGGAATGGCACTCTTCTGGGCGGCGGAAAAAATACTTTGAGACCTTTGAAAAACGTCCCCTTTTACCCAATCTCGGCGCCTGCCTGTGCCGGGCCTATCTGCCGTTCCAACGGGACAGGCAGGCACGGCAGACAGGTCAGGCTCAAACCGGGGACCCACCCGTTGGGTGGGGAGTCGTCAATCCCCGAAGTTATTAAAACCCCTATAGAATTTATCGCTTCAAGCAGGATCTGACATGTTCTCCTCGCTATGTTCCCGCCAGACAGCGGCGGACAGGCACTGCGGATTTCGTCCCTTCATCTATCCTGATTCAGGGCCGAAATACGCCCGCTCCGGAGAAAATGTCAGCCCCTGCTTTCCGCTGCCTCCGGGGAATCTGA
>JAFDEE010000035.1 GCA_019310525.1 Deltaproteobacteria bacterium
GTCTCTCAGTAAGACGATTTTTCTCAGGGGCTATTCTCCTGCAAGGATTAGGCAGGTGGGTTTAACCCCTCCCCGAATGATCCCGTACCTTATAGAAGAGGCTGGGGGAGTGTCAAGGATTCCAAATTTTCTTGACAGGCTCCACCCATCTGGTAGGAAACAGAACCCTGGAAAGAGGGACCCGGGGAAACGCTGGCCTGTTTACGGCCTTCAGCCGGAGGCTTCTTCTTCCCCGGGGAGCTGATATCCCCTGCAAGGATATTGGAGGGAGGAACCCTGTGCCGGTGATTACCACTTTTTTCGAAAGGACCGCCCAATGGAATCGACTCCCATTTCCAGGGTGGACGTGAAGCCGAACGAAACCGTCGATGCCTTCCTGGATGGCCGCCTGCGTCTGATCCAATCCAGAAATGGATACCGGTTTTCGATCGATGCTGTTCTCCTTGCTGGATTCGTAACGTCCAAGCCGGGCGAGGTGATCGTCGACCTCGGGACCGGTTGCGGGGTCATTCCGCTCATGCTTCTTCTTACGCGTTCCATCTCCTATGCCGTGGGCGTTGAAATCCAACCGGACCTCGCCGACCAGGCCAGGAGAAATGCGCTGCTGAACGGGTACGGCGAGAGGATGGCCGTCGTTCTCGGGGATGCCAGACACGTCCCTATCAGGCCCCTCTCCGCCGACATCGTTCTGTGTAATCCTCCTTACCGCAAAAGGGACAGCGGGCGCATCAGCACCGACAGGGAGCGAGCCATAGCACGACATGAGATCAAGCTTTCCCTGGACGACATCCTGGAGGCCGCCAGGATGCTTCTCAGGCCGCGGGGAAGGTTCGCCATGGTCTATCCGGCCTTTCGGCTCGTTGACATGCTGGTCAGGATGAGGGCCTTCGGCCTTGAACCCAAGCGGATCCAGGTGGTCTATCCCGAACCCGAAACAGACTCAAAGCTGGTTCTGGTAGAGGCCGTCCCGGGAGGTGGGGTCGGGGTCAGGATCCTGCCTCCGCTCTTCGGACAGGGCGAGTTTTCCATCCCTGGAAAGGCCTTTTGAAGGCCTTCCTCCCGTCTCAGCAGGAGGACGAATTGCTAACAATATTCAGGTTCAAGGGTCTCCGAGCCTGAATTCGATCTTTTCTACGGCCTTTCGTCCCAGGTGGGTATTGATCTTTTCCTTGATTTGCTCTTCCATAAACCCCAATTCCTGGAGCCAGATGGGATCCGATACCTTGACTTTCAACTTTCCACCCTTGATCCAAACAGGCCGGGCATGTTCCGCAATGACAGAGCCTACGATATCTTCCCATCTTTTCCAGATAAGGGCGTCCGCGGGGTTGAAGGGGAGATCGGCTTCTCCCATCAGGCGGGTAAGGATATCCTTCAGGGATGTGAAGGGATTTTTTCTCGCGGACATAGATGAAAACCTCCTGTTTTATGATCCTGCTCAGGAACCACGATGATGGGTTATTTCTTGACGGATAACCAATATTCATACTATGCTAACATAATATCTAAATCTTGCATAAACAATCTTGAACCCGTAAAAATTCATTGAAATTCCCCCTAATAGGTCATAACTGGGTAAGGTGGAGTTCAGTCGATCGGAGAGAACAAAATAAAAAGTAATATTTTAAGATCGTTTACCCTTCGAGACCTTTGAAAAATGCTCAATTTTGGTCAAGTTCAAGGAAGGCGAAAATTTCAACCGCAGGAATACATTTAGTATTTTGAGGATTGAAATTTGAGCCTGACGCCGCAATTGAGCGTCGATTTTACCCTGGATCTGCTTCGTTATCGGCCGCTTGCGGCAGGAGAGTACAGCTGCGCGGTCGATGCCCTGAATCTTTGGCAAACTCGACGCTTGCAAGATTCAAGTAATACCTCATAAAATTACAGGTGTGCTTATGGCTTGGGATTGGGAGAAGCTGCAACAGCAAAAGAGACCGGGCGGCGGGTCCACACCGCCCCAGATGGATGAAATCATGCACAAATTCAGGGGGATGAGGGGAAAGATCCCGCCAATATGGGCTATCATCCTGGCTCTCATCCTCATCTACATCGGTTCTTCCTGCTTTTTTACCGTAAAAGTAGACGAAGTGGGAATCGTTCAGCGTTTTGGAAAGTATGTGCGAACCACTCCCCCGGGGCTGAATTTTAAACTCCCCCGGGGCATCGAGAAGGTGACCAAGGTCAAGGTGCTCTTCGTCTACAAAGAAGAGTTCGGTTTCAGGACCATCCGGGCAGGGGTGCGCACCCAATACGCTGCGGGTTCCGCATATCTCAACGAGTCCCTGATGCTCACCGGGGATCTTAACGTTGCTGTCGTGCCCTGGATTGTTCAGTATCGCATAAAGGACCCTTACAAGTATCTCTTCAAGGTTCGGGACGTCCGGGCGACCCTCCGGGATCTTGCCGAATCCAGCATGCGCCTCGTGGTAGGAGATCGAAGTATCGATGAGGTCATCAACAGGCGGGCGGAAATCGCGACCGAAGCGAGGGCGCACCTCCAGAAGGAGCTTGACGAGGCGGAGACGGGGATCAGCATCGCGACCATAGAGATGAAGAGAACAAACGTGCCCGAGCCCGTTCAACCTTCATGGAACGAGGTGAACCAGGCCGTTCAGGACAAGGAGAAGATGATCTACCAGGCCCGGGAGGAATACAACAGGGCCATCCCCCAGGCTCTGGGACGGGCCGAGAAGACCATCAAAGAGGCTGAAGGGTTCGCACTTGACCGCGTGAACCGGGCAAAGGGAGATGCGGCGAGGTTTCTGGCCCTTTACGAAGAATACCGGAAGGCCAAGGATGTTACCAAGAGACGCCTTTACCTGGAATCGCTCCGGGACATCTTCCCCAAATTAGGGAAGAAATTCATCATCGATTCAGATCTGAAGAACCTGCTTCCCTTGCTCAATTTGGGTCAGGGAAAAGGAGGCGAGCAATGAAAACCAAAGTCCTGATCATTCCGGTCGTCATTGCCATTATCGTCTTTTCGAGCTCCGTCTATGTGGTGGACGAGAGGGAACAGGTCGTTATCACTCAGTTCGGTAAGGCGGTGGGGAGGCCCATCACAGAGCCCGGGTTGAAATTCAAAGTCCCCATTATCCAGAAGGCCAACTTTTTCCCGAAACAACTCCTGGAGTGGGATGGAGATCCGGGCCAGATCCCGACTTTGGACAAGACCTTCATCTTCGTTGACACCTTCGCCCGGTGGAAGATCGTGGATCCCTTGAAGTTCTTTGAGACCGTCACCAATGTGGGGGGCGCCCTGGCCCGCCTGGACGATATCCTGGACTCGGCCGTCCGAAACTTTATCACTTCTTATCCCCTGATCGAGACGGTCAGGAAAAGCAACCGCAAGCTGGAATTCGAAATCGGAGCCAGCGATATGGAGAAAAAGGGTCTTCTTGGGAAGGTGACAACCGGGAGGGAGAAGATCGTCCGGGGGATCCTGAACGAGGCCCAGCCCAAGTTGGAGAAATTCGGCATCCAACTCGTGGACGTGAAAATCAAGCGGCTCAATTACGTGGAGGAGGTCCAGAGGTCTGTCTATGGCAGGATGATCGCGGAAAGGAAACAGATCGCAGAGAAGTTCCGTTCCGAGGGACAGGGAGAGGCCCGGAAGATAGAAGGTGAGATGGAGAAGGAGCTGAAGCGGATCACCTCAGGGGCTTACAGGAAGGCCCAGGAAATCAAAGGAAAGGCCGATGCAGAGGCGGCAATGATCTACGCACAGGCCTTCGGCAAGGATCCGGAGTTTTACTCCTTCTTGCAGACGCTGAAGATTTACAAGGAGGCCATGAACAAGGATTCCTCGATGATCATGACGACGAATTCGGAATTCTTGAAGTATTTCAAGGGATATCAAGAGAAGGAGCAATAGAAACCGTATCCTCCGGTGTCCCGTCCGAGAGGGAGGAGATTATGGTTAGGACGGAGATCCAGCTTTTTTTGCGAAACGCCCCGGGCGAATTGGGGAGCTTGGCGAGCACTCTGGCGGAGGAGGGGATCAATATCGACGCCCTGACCATCCAGGATGCATCAGCCTATGTGTGGGAACTCTTCAAGGCCAGGGGAAAATCCCTCAAGCGAATAGCACCCGCGGCCTCTTACGGGTCCATGCAGAAAGACTCGGCCGATTACGCCCTGATACGGCTTTTGGTCAACAACACGGACAAAGCGGTGGACCTTTTGTCCAAGGGAGGCTATATATTCGACCTGATGCCGGTGATCGCCCTGGAAATCGAAAACAGGCCCGGCACCCTGGCTGAAATGGCCCGTAAGTTCGGAGAGGAAGGTATAAATATCAACTACGTTTACGGGTCGGCCATGCCCCATGAAGAGAAGTCTCTTTTCGTATTCTCACCCGAAGACATCGAGTCCGCCGCTCAGATCTTCAAGGACTGATCTTCAGCCTGAAAATAAATCTTCACCCCCCGGGTTCGGCCTGCCCCACCTGGGGGGGTATATCCACCTTTTCAAGGTTTCCGCACCAGCCTTTTTGCATCTCCATTCCCGATCTCAAGATCGACCACCCGCAATTGAACCCTCCCGCGTCCCTGCCAATAGTGGATTCCAGGAGTATGGACCAGGTGTATGGAGGTGCCGATGTCCAGGGGATGATAGGGGGCGAGTCCGAAACCGATGGCCTCCCTGATTTCACCTGCCTGCCCGACCTTCAGCTTCAGGTGTCGTTCTCCCACGATGGCGGATTCAAGAACGGTCAGGCCGGGACTGTAAAACAAGGGTGAGGGATTCCCTGAACCAAAAGGAGACAGATCCTCCAACCGTTTCACCGTTTCGAGATCCAGGGCATGGAGCGGGACTTCCGCATCGATTTCCAGGCATGGGGCCGGCTCTGAATCTCCAAGGCTTTCCCAGGCCATGCGCTCTATTTCCTCCGAGAGGGTCCTGATGTTGGAGGTCTTGAGGGTCAACCCGGCGGCCCTGTCGTGTCCCCCGTAATGATCCAGCAGGTGGCTGACGCGGGCGAGGGCCCGGTGGAGACTGAAGCCTTCAATACTCCTGGCGGACCCTGTCGCCATACCGTCCTGCAAGGAAAGGAGCAGGACGGGCCGGTGATATTTTTCCATGAGCCGTGAGGCGACAATACCCAGGACCCCCTTGTGCCAACCCTTACCCGAAAAGAGGAGTGTTTTTCGGCCCTTGAGATCTGAAGTGGAAATATATTTCTCTTCGATTTCCTCAAAAATGGCCCGTTCCAAATCCTGCCTCATGGAATTCAATTTGCTCAGGTGCCTTGCCAGTTCGCGGGCAACGGAGAGCCGGTCGGTCGTGAGGAGCCGGATGCCGCTCCCGGCATCCCCCAACCTTCCCGATGCATTGATACGCGGGGCGAACTTGAAGGCAAGGTCGTCGGATCCAAGGGAAGAGGGATCTATGCCGGTGATCTCCCTGAGGGCCTCGAAACCGGGTCGGTGGAAGGTTTTCATCCTCTCGATTCCTGTCTTGGTCAGGACCCTGTTCAGGCCCACCAGAGGGACCATGTCTGCGATAGTCCCCAGGGCGACCAGGTCAAGGAAAGCCCGCAGGTCCGGTTCCGCGCGATGTTTGAACCAGCCGCATTTTCTGAGCTTTCTTCTCAGGGCGATCGCGAGGAAAAAGGCTACTCCGACCCCGCAGAGGGGCCCGAAGGGAGAGGAAGAGCCGTTTCGATGGGGATTGACAAAGGGGCACTCGATCTGAAAATCATCGGGAACCTGGTGATGATCCGTGATCACCATGTGGAGATCAAGCCTCTCGGCAAGTTCAATCTCCTCCCTGTCTCCTGTACCGCAATCCACGGTGATCACCACTCCGGCCCCGGCCATGGAAATCTTGCGGATTGCTTCCCTGTTCAGCCCGTGTCCCTCCTCGAGACGGTCAGGGACATAATAAGAGACGGGAATGCCAAGCCTGGAGAAAAGGTTGAGGAGGAGTGCGGTGGCCGTCAGACCATCGGCGTCGTAATCTCCGTAAATGGTGATCCGCTGTCGGTGCTCAATCGCATAAATGATCCTTTCAACGGCCCGGTCCATGTCGACGAGCAGGCTCGGGTCTGTGATCTCCGAGAGCCTGGGATTGAGAAAATCTCTGGCGGATGCTTCCTCAGAGATGCCGCGGTTGATGAGGACCTGGGCCGCCGGGAGAGGGAGATCCATGCGTTGCGCCAACAGGGGGGCCAATGGGGAGAGTGGTCGGAGTTTCCAGATCTTGGTCATCTTGCGGCTAGGAATCCGAATGGGACATGAGCTTTTCCACCTTGCCGATGTCCGCGGGTGTATCAACTTCGATTGAGTCGTGGGCGGTCTCCACCACCTTGATCCTGTACCCATACTCCAGGGCTCGGAGTTGCTCCAATTTCTCGGCGGATTCCAGGCGGCCTACCGGGAGCCGGGTAAAGGTCCTTAGGAAGGACATGCGATAGGCGTAAATGCCTATGTGCTTGTAATGTTCCCAATGTGAAGTATCGTCCCGGAAAAAAGGGATCGGTGATCTGGAAAAATAGAGGGCGTGTCCCTTACTGTCGGTTACGACCTTGACGTGGTTGGGGTTTGAGAGTTCTTCCGGATCCTCAATCCTGCATTTAAGGGTGCTCATGGGGAGATCCCTGTCCCGGCGCAAGGGCTCCACAAGGGCCGGGATGAGGGATGGGTGAAAGAGGGGTTGATCTCCCTGGATGTTGACGATGATATCGTCGTCCGCTGTCCCCAAAATTTCCGCAGCCTCGGCAATGCGATCCGTTCCGGAGGGGTGGCCTTTCCCGGTCAAAATGGCTCGGCCGCCGAAACCCTGGACACAACGAATGATACGCTCGTCATCCGTCGCAATGGAAATTTCATTCACTTCCCCGCATGCAAGGGCCCGCTGATACACGTGCTGGATCATGGGCAGTCCCTGTATGAGGGCCAGGGGTTTTCCAGGAAAACGGGTGGACCCGTACCTTGCAGGAATCAATACTATTGTTTTCATGGGTCGTTTGGGGGCCTGAAATGCCTCAGGGCTCCATGTAAGTGGCACAGGCTGTTTCCGATTCCCACGCCGAGACCCAGGAGACCCTGACTTGATCATTGTTGAGTTTTCGGGACAGAGCTTCAAAAATGAAGCGGGCGATGTTTTCCGAGGAGGGATTTACGGTCTGAAAGGCCTCCAGTTCATTCAGGAATTCGTGGTCCAGGCCATCGAGCACTTCATCGGTGGCTTTTTTGATCTCCCTGAAATCCAGGAGGAGTCCGTTCTCGGCCAGTTGGTGTCCCGATACGGCTACTTCAACCTTCCAATTATGACCGTGCAACTTTTCGCACTTTCCGGCGAATTCCCTGAGTTGGTGGGCCGCCGCGAAATGGGTGACGATCTTCAATTCGTACACCGGGGGTCCTCCTCTTCCCCTCCGGACTCCCCGGACGGATCGGCCGAATAAGGTTTCCCGCACTCCGTGCACCTTCCATCAACTATAATCCCCGTGCAGGTGCCGTCGGGACACAGGACCCTGTTTTCTATATCAAAGGGGTCCGACTGCTCCGCCGGGTGGTCGTCCGTCTCCACGAACTTGGCACCGCAAAACATGCAAAACCGGCCGACTAAGGGAACGGACCGACCGCACTCCCGGCAAATCTTTCCTGATATTTCTTCTTGGCAATGGGGGCAATGCATTGGCTTTAGCTCTTTTTTGAGGTCTGAACCTGAAAAGGAGTAATCTGCTGCTTAACCTTGGCACTTTTACATTTTGGACACCTGAATTTGGTCTTTTCATATTCGGAGACAGTCATGGTCATTGAAAACTTCTTGTTGCATTTTTCACATTTGAAATCATAGGTAGGCATGGCAAGTCTCCTTTCAAGAAATAAAATTTCTTGTCGACCAAATCATATTGATTTTCACACCTTTGTCAATACCTATGGAAAGATCGGCCGCCTGCAGTCAGACTCCATACGGCGTCCGGTGAGCAATCCCTTGAATTACATGGACCCGAAAAGAGAGACCGGAGAAAAAATTTTGCTTGACAAATGGGCCTGGTTACCATAAAAGCAGACATGTAATAAGTCTGACATAAGGTGGAGGATTATCCCATGGGCATTGTGACGACTTACCAGCGGGCATTCAACGGAAAACGACTGGATCCTTACCCCGTGGAGATCCTGAAAAGGGTGGATCGACCGACTACGATCGTCAGGGAGGACCAGGTACAGAGGGTGGACGAGCGGGAGAGCGGATTTAACAGGGCATTGAGGGGGGATTTCGGCCCCCAACTTTCAAAGGAGCGGCATCGCTTCGTATCCAAACATCCCCTTTCCGCCTCTCTCGTGAACATGCAGTTCGTTTTGAGCGAAATCGTGGACGGGATGGTCGCGGCCCAAAAAGCGCCTCTACCGGAAGATCCAAAAATCATGGCCCGGCATATAAAGGAAACGGCCTATTTTTTAAGGGCGGATCTCGTCGGGATCTGTGAATTGCCTCCCTATGCCGTATACAGCCATAGCATGCAGACCGGTGAACCTGTGGAACTCAATCACAAGTATGCCATCGCAATCGTGGTCGACCAGGATTGGAAAACGGCCCGGGCGACCGTGGGGAATGACTGGATCAGTAATTCCATGAGCTTCCTGGCCTATTCCACCTCAGGGTTCATCGCCTGTATTCTTGCAGATTATATAAGAAGACTGGGGTACCCTGCCAGGGCCCATCATGCCCGGAACTACCAAGTGGTCGTTCCTCCTATCCTGTTGATGGCTGGGCTCGGTGAGGTTTGCAGGATCGGCGACATCGTTTTGAATCCATTCCTCGGTCCCAGGTTCAAGGCCTCCGTGGTGACCACAGACCTCCCCCTTGCCGTAGACAAACCGATCGATTTCGGGCTCCAGGATTTCTGTTCCAAGTGCGGAAAGTGTGCCCGTTATTGTCCTTCGGGGGCCATCAGCTTCGGGGACAAGGTCATGTACAACGGATACGAGAAATGGCCCAACGACGTCGAAAAATGCACCCGGCAACGGGTGGGAAACAAGACAGGGTCCGGGTGCGGGGTCTGCGTCGCCGTCTGTCCCTGGAACAAACCCTATACTCCCTTTCACCGCTTCGTGCAGTGGAGCATGAGAAATATTCCCTGGACCCGCCGGTTCGCTGTGTGGGGTGACGATCTTTTGGGGTATGGCAAACCGAAAAAGGAGTACAAGTGGTGGTTGGATTTGGAAGAGGTGGACGGCGTTTTGAGGGTTCCTGAGAAGGCCGGATACCGAGGAGATCATAAGCCCCCGAAATAGTCCCGGTTGACAAGATCCACCTGGACGGGTAAGGGTAAAAGAGGGTGTTTTTCAATGATTCCATGGGCTTTGAAATCGCTTCAAGGGAAATATGTCTACCATGACGGAAACGATGTTTAGACCTCTAAAGAAAAGGCGTTATTCTGACCAAATCGCCGAGATGATCCAGGAAAGGATCTTCAACCAGCACCTGAAAATCGGAACCAATCTTCCCTCTGAACAAGAGTTGGCACAGGAATTCCAGGTAAGCCGGTCTGTAGTCAGAGAGGCCTTGCGTATCCTGGAGATATCGGGTTTGGTCAAGATAAAAAAGGGCCCCGCGGGGGGCATTTTCGTCTCCAACGGTTACCGCCGTCCCATCAGGAAGTCCCTCAAGTACATGGTCGCTTCAGGAGAGGTGACCATTGAACACCTCTTCGACGTCCGCTTGCTGATCGAACCCCATGTCGCCGGAGAGGCGGCCCTTCATGCCAGCCGGGAGGACCTGGAAAAACTGGAGGCCCTGTTTAAGGAGTGTGAAGCCCACCAGAATGATCCGGTCCTGTTAAAAAAGAACAACCTCAATTTTCATTTGCTCCTGGCAGGGGCATCGGGAAATCCGCTGTTTTCCATTCTCCTTGAGGCCGTATTCGAACTTCTCATCGAGAGCACCCTGGATTTCTTTGATCTTGCCCTTGAGAGGCATTTTTACCGGGTCCATCAGAAGATATTCGAGGTCATTTCCAGGAAGGAGCCGGAGGAGGCTGCAAGGCTCATAAAGGAGGATATCCTGGATGTAATGGAAAAGATCAGGTCCCATAAGAAAGGCGTTGAGGAGTAAAGGATATTGGGGCCAGGTGGACACAATTTTTTGTCGCATGCCCGCAGATTTTTGTCATGTTGACAATTTTTTGTGATACAACCTGAGCGTTTGAAAAGGTTGAACTCCCGTTTTTCCGAGAACTTGCAGGGGGCGGTGGGATTGGCATGCATCATGAATTAATTAAAAGTTTAAACTGAATTATCAAGCTCCTTGGGGAAAAGGGCCATTTATGGATGGGCACGAAATTAAGGATTTTTCCCATGGAGCAAACCTCCATTGAAAGGAAACCCTGCAAAACCACCAAGATAGTCCTGGTGACAAGAACCATTTGAGACCTTTGCAAACCGCCTGACGTTGTTCAACTTTCCGCCTTCGCCACGGCTATGGCGGACAAGTTGTGTCAGGCTCAAACCGGAGAGCTGCTCGAAGGGTGAAGCCCTGAGGTCGCGTGCAAAGAAATTTCAATCCTCGAAATACTTAATTTATTCCAGTGGTGGAAATTCTTATCTTCATCTGACTTTGAACAGAATTGAAGGTTTTTCAAAGGTCTCCATTTATGAGTGTGCTGGCATATCCACTGTCCAAGAATTCCAAATCGAGATAAAGAACAAGGCCACAAACCGTAAGCGACTGATTTCCCGAGTCCGAGTGTTGTAAAGTCCAAGCCCTCGGTGTGCCTAAACAAAGGGGAATCGGGGGAGTATTTCAGTTCCGTAATGCCGTGGGCCTGGGCAAGGAGGCAGTCCCCGGACCTAAGATTTCGGCGGGCGAAATATTTTTATTGATTCAAGCGAGGGAGGTGAGAGATGGAAAGGTTGTTTTGATTCACGATTCGTGAGAGGGAAGAAACGGGGTAAAAGCCTGCTCCATGGGAAGCAAATTATTTAACAGTAAAGGAGGGCAATGATGAGAAAGGCATTCGTGATTGGTCTTTTAATTGTGCTGGTCGTAGGCGGGATGGTGATAGGCCGGACCCAGGAGGTCATGGCGAAGACCATCGAGCTGAAACTGGCCCACTTCATGTCCCCGATGCATGTTCAGCATCGCAAGTCCTTCGTCCCCTTTGCCGAGAAGGTGGAAAAGTTGACTGGTGGACAGGTCAAGATCAAAATCTTTCCCGGAGGCGCCCTCGGGGGACCCAAACAACTGCCCGATGCGGTCAAGGCGGGCATAACCGACATGGCCTTCATCATTCCTTCATATACCACGGGCCGATTCCCCAGAATGGCTGTCCTGGACCTTCCCTTCATGGTCGAGAGTGCTACACATGCCACCAAAGTGATCTACGACCTGTTTGACAAGTACCTCGCTGAGGATTTCAAGGATTACAAGGTGCTGTGGTTTTATTCATGCGGGGCCGGCCAGTTACATTCTGCAACAAAGCCCATCAGGAAGGTGAGCGACCTGAAGGATATGAAGATGCGTGCTCCTTCTGCTTACATGAGCAAGGCCTTGAAGCTCATGGGCTCGACCTCGGTCGGCATGCCTATTTCGGAATTGACTATATCCTTGCAGAAAGGGGTCATTGACGGGATGTTGACACCCTTCAGCGCCATTCCCGACTTCAGGTTGTGGGATCTGGTCAAGTATGTGACCCATGTCAATATGTATGTATCCCCCATGGCCGTGGTGATGAACAAAGAGAAGTTTAATTCCCTTCCCGCCGAGGCAAGAAAGGCTATAGATGAGGCGTCGGGAAGACAGTGGGGGTTGCACGCGGCCCAGGTGTACGACCAGGAAGACCAGGAGGTCGTGGATAAGATCAAGCAAGGGAGCAAGATCAAACTCATCGAGCTTTCCGATGGCGAAAAGCAGGCATTTGTGAAACACCTTGCGGTCATGAAGACCGACTGGGTGAAGGAGATGGCCAAGAAGGGACTTCCCGGCAAGGAACTCCTGGATGCCGCCCATGCCTCTGCTGAGAGAAATAAGTAATGGAGTGTTTCTTATGTAATTAAAGCGGGAAGGGGCCGATTCACGGTCCCTTCCCGCAAGGAAAGGGCTTGCGCGTGTTATGAAAGACAAGGGATTGAGTCGATGGATCGAGGGCTGGGTGTATCCGGTTTCCAGGGTCATGAATCGGATTGCCTCGATCGCCCTTTTCGTAATGATGGTATTGACAATGGTGGATGTTTTCGGGAGAAAGGTCTTCAGCCATTCGATTCACGGGGCTGTCGAACTCACGGAATTCCTGCTGGTGATCCTCATCTTTTTCTCCCTTGCACAGACCGAGGTTCGGAATGGTCACGTACAGATCGACCTCATCTTGTCGAAGTTCGGGAAGCGGGTTCAGGGGGTGGTAAACGCTATAACCCAGCTTTCCGGATCTGTTTTATGCGGGCTGATTACCTGGTCGACATTTCTTTATGCCGAAAAGATGCGGCTTTCCGGAGAGGTATCACAGGATCTCTGGATCCCGAAATTCCCCTTTGTCTATGTGGTGGCATTGGGTTGCGGGATTCTGGCCTTCACTCTTTTGGTGAACTTTTTCACTTCGTTGTCAAAGGTGGTTAAGTCATGAGTCCGGTCGTAGTAGGCGTCGCGGGGATTATATTGTTGCTGGTATTGATTTCCATGCGGATGCAGATCGGTCTCAGCATGGCCCTGGTGGGTTTCTTGGGATTCGGGATCCTGGTCTCGATGAAACCGGGATTTACACTCCTGGGAATGGAGCCGTTCAAGATCGGGGCCAGTTACGGCCTGACAGTGATTCCCCTTTTCATCCTCATGGGTCAGTTCGCCAATTACTCCAACATGGGCACGGAGATCTACCAGACGGTGTATCGTTGGGTCGGTTTCCTGCCCGGGGGGCTGGCCATGGCCACTATCGGGGCGTGCGGCGGGTTCGCCGCGATCTCGGGGTCTTCCCTCGCATCAGCCGCGACCATGGGAATGGTGGCCCTGCCGGAGATGAAACGGTTCAAGTACGATGATGCTCTCGCCACGGGATGTATCGCGGCAGGGGGAACCCTCGGGATTCTGATTCCACCGAGCACAGTGATGATCATTTACGGTATCCTGACGGAACAATCCATCGGAACCCTGTTCATCGCCGGCGTACTTCCCGGGATCTTGCTCATAGGCCTCTTCATCTTCTCAATTTTCCTCCTGACCCGGTGGAAGCCGGATCTCGCCCCTCCGGGTCCCAAATTCAGCATGAGGGAAAAGATCCATTCTCTCAAGGATACATGGAGCATCCTTTGCCTCTTTCTCTTGGTAATCGGGGGATTGTACGCGGGATGGTTCACCCCCACGGAGGCAGCCGGTGTGGGGGCTTTCGGGGCTTTTCTCATTACGATTTTGAAAGGACGCCTCAACTGGGAGAGCCTCAAGGGATCCCTCGCCCAGACGACCTTGACCACGGCCATGGTCTTTCTCATCCTGATCGGGGCCCACATTTTCGGCTACTTCCTCACTGTCAGCCAGATACCCGATCAGCTTTCCGGGCTGGTCGTGGGGGCCGGGTTGAATCGATACGTAGTGCTGGCCTTGCTGGTCCTTGCCTATATCATCCTGGGGTGTTTCATGGAGGGGCTGGCCATCATGGTCCTAACCATACCCATCGTTTATCCCATGATCATCACTATGGGTTTCGATCCCATCTGGTTCGGGGTGATTATCACATTGGTCATGGAAATGAGCCTGATTACTCCACCGGTTGGGATCAACGTGTTTATCATCAGCGGGATCACCAAAGAGGTTCCGATGGAAACCATATTCAAGGGTGTAATCCCCTTCTGGTTTTCCATGCTTGTGTGCATCATACTGCTCTGCGCTTTCCCTGGAATCGCCCTATGGCTTCCAACGACCATGGGGGGCTGAGAGTGGGGCTGACTGTGTAAATCCCATACGCCCGAGGAAAAAAAGCGGAAACCCGGTTTAACAACGACCCGGTTTCCACTTTTTTTTTCGCCTGCGTTTGCCTTGCCTCAGCTGCGCTCGCTACGTTTTTCAACGACCTGTTAATGTCCCAATCTGGGAATGGGGAACCTCGGGCCTTCAGGCGAAAACTTTAGTCGGATCGTTTTTTTGAGTAGGGTCAAGGATTCAAGGGGTCCAGGGTTCGAGTGAGAAATCGGGATTTGAGAAAAGATGATTTTCAACTGACCCCTTGACAAATGCCTTCTCATGAAAGTCATTTCAGAAAAGGGCCATCGGCCCTTGCTCGAACTATCCTTCCAGGCAGAAAAGGACCGAAAACATCAAGCCTTGGTACTTGAATTTCAACTGTAACTGAACCTCTTGAGCAGGAGTGACAAATGGGCCTTTTTCAAAGGTCTTTAAGCATTATCAGGGTTGCGAACCGTCCTGTGGTTCCTTCCCCTCGGTAGGAAAAGAATAGATCGGTTCTGCATCTGGTGCAGAGTCCCGCCACTTCGATGTGGTTTTCTTCAAGCCCCGCCTCGATGAGTTGAAACCGACTGATTTCCCAAAGGTTGAAATAATTCTCTCTGACCATGAAGGGCCTGAATTCCTTTGGAAAGATCTCCTCATGGGTTACGAATTCGGCGCAGCACGGCCCAAGGGAAGGCCCGATACCAGCCAGGATTTCGGCCGGGTTGCACCCGAATTCCTTTCTCATTGTTTCCACCACGGCCCCGAGGATGTTTTGCCGGTTACCCCTCCAACCGCAATGCACATTGGCGATGACCCTTCGGGAGGGATCATAGAGCAATACGGCCTGGCAGTCGGCCTGTTTCACCATCAGGGCGATTCCTTCACCGTCCGTGATCAGGGCGTCTCCCTGCAGAGGT
This sequence comes from Deltaproteobacteria bacterium, assembly GCA_019310525.1. NCBI lineage: Bacteria > Pseudomonadati > Myxococcota > Myxococcia > Deltaproteobacteria bacterium. Next base: position 14,808 of record JAFDEE010000035.1, read on the forward strand.
TCCGGAAGTGGCGCCCTTGTCGCTTTTCCTTTCAGGACCAGGATTTCCTTACCGTGTACCTGGTCCATGAAGGCGAGGGCCCTTGCATGCAGGATATCCTTGATCCTCCTGAGATTCTCCCGGACCCGCCCGGGATCGTCTCCGTTTCCGAAGGCGGTATTCAGGGTATGAAAAGGGGGACGGCTCACACCGCCGTGTCGTGTGAAAACCGCATGGTTCAATCCCTCACAAGGGGAAAGGACCGAGAATTGAAACAAGGGAATCCTGGAAGGGGGTTCCGTTGCTTCTGAACCGGGAGGGGGCTGGAGGAGGGGCGGGAGGGGCACTTGTTTCAAGTTCACGGCTTAGCGATGCTGGAGGTGAAATTTAAAGAGTCGGCTGGATCCATAAAAATAAAAAAGACCTTGGCCGTGCATCCCCATTCGAGCGACCTGTTTCCTGCTTTCATCGCCCGGAGAGTAAGGTAGATATCATCACGACACAGCCGGCTTTGCTTACCGCTGCTTCCTTCCGGACCTGACGGGGTTCACAAACGTCTGTCACGTGAGGTCCACCTTCTCTCCCAGGTAATGGAAAAGCAAGACCGGGGGCCGTTCTCCTGGAGGACTTTCGACCCCGCATAAGCGGATTTCGGGTAACAGGGCACCGCTAGCTCCCCGTCTAGCACGACCAAGGCCCCATCAGGCGATGCTAAATGTCGACCCTGTCTTTAAGTTCCTTGCCCACCTTGAAGAAGGGGAGTTTTTTGGCGGCCACGTTGATCACTTCGCCCGTTTTGGGGTTCCGTCCCTGGTAGCCTTCGTAATTTTTTATCTTGAAACTCCCGAAACCCCTGATCTCCACCCTTTCGCCCCGGGCCAACGCCTTTTCCATGTCTCCGAAAACAGTGTTGACCACTTCCTCGGCCTTCTTCAGTGCAAGGTTCTCTTCTTTGGCTAGTGCCTCGATGAGTTGGGACTTGTTCATGAGTTTACTCTCTTATAACTGATGAATTTCCTATGTGAGTTGATGTTAACAATCCTGCCAGGAAAACTGGTTTGAATCCCGATCAGGTTGAAATTTCAAGAAAATAATGAATTTTGGCCTGTAAGTCAAGTATAAACCTCCCTGAGTGGGCTCGATCAGTACTGCCTGTTCCCACAAGGAGTAAAGATAGTGATAACATCTTAAAATATCAAACTTTTTTAATCCAGCATAAAAGCCCTTGCTTGCAGGACCAAGGCTTAAACGCTGGAATTAAAACTAGTGCCCATCCATAAATGGCCCTTTTCCCCAATCTTCCGCCTTCGTTATGGCTACGGCGTGACAAGCGGCGTCAGGCTCAGATTTTAATCCTCGAAATACTTCAATGTATGGTGCCTCTGCCGCTTGTCATCCTAAGCGGGGTGGTTGAAATCTTCGCCTTCCTTGACCTTGAACAAAATTGCCTATTTATGGATGGACACAAACTAATGATTTCATGGTGGCGGGTGTTTTCCAGACAAGGGCGAGCGGACCCAATTCCTTCCTTTTGAGAAGGAGTCGAGCATGTCCAGGGCTTGTCCGCCTCATCTGAAACAGCATTTTTTGGGTTTCTATCGTGAAATACCTTGATATTTCTTGATACTTTGGTATAAAAACCGAACGGGATCCGGTCGTGCTCCGTTTGCCGGTTCCTTAAACCTGAAATCGATGTCCAGAAAAATCGTTACCATTGACGGCCCGGCGGGCTCCGGGAAGAGTACCGTAAGTCGATTACTTGCTGAAAGACTTGGGGTGTTGTATCTCGATACCGGGGCCATGTACCGGGCCGTAGCGCTTCAGGCAAAAAGATTGGGGATGGAGCCTGACGAGGAAAAAGAGATCGGAAGGATCTGTCGGGACCTTGATATAAGATTCCAGGACGACGGTAACGGACTTCGGATTTTGTTGGGAGATGAAGACGTCTCCCAGGCCATTCGAACTCCCGAGATGGATCTTTGGGCTTCCAGAGTGTCCGCCCTCGGCGAGGTAAGGGCGGCCATGGTGGAACTGCAGCGAAAGATCGGGAGGGCGGGGTCATTGGTGGCAGAGGGAAGAGATATGGGGACAGTCGTCTTCCCTGAAGCGGATTACAAGTTTTTTCTAACAGCTCCACTTGAAGTGAGGGCATGGAGGCGTTACAAGGAGCGCCTCGAGAGGGGGGAAAGGGTGAGCGAAGAGGAGGTGCTTGCCGAGCTGGAAAAGAGGGATACCTGGGACCGAACTCGCTCCATCGCCCCCCTTCGTCCTGCCGCAGATGCCGTCATTATTGATACGAGTGATTGGAGCGCGGTGGAGGTGGTGGAGCAGGTGTTGAAAAATATGGAGGAAAGAGGGCCCTGTGGATCATGAGACTGAAGGGGATGGCCCGATTTGTATTGAAAAAAGCGTGATGAAAACATTGTGTTTTGTATGAATGTTTGTTATTAGGGGAAAGTTTAGATCTTTCCTGATATTTTGGAGAAAACATTTAGGGGGTAATGAGGTTAATGGAGAACCAGGCAAACAACACGGGGAATTTGGTCCAGGACCAGGTCGATGAGGAACAGGATCTCCGCGGGAACGAGGAAACCCCTCCCGTTGAGGCGAAAGGGGAACCCGGTCCCGAGGAAAGCAAGGGGGACCAGGAACCCACAAGCTTCATGGAGCTTTACGAGGAGAGCCTCAAGAGCATTCAGGAGGGGAGTGTTGTAACCGGTGAGATTGTCAAGATCGACAAGGAATTTGTTCTCGTGGACATCGGCTACAAGTCCGAAGGCCAGATTCCCATCAGTGAATTTCTCGACTCGGAAGGAAACCTGTGCGCTGAGGTCGGAGACAAGGTGGATGTCCTCCTGGAACGGGAGGATGAAGAGGGAGGGATACTCCTCTCAAAGGAAAAGGCCGCCAAGATCAAGATTTGGGATGAGATACAGGAAATCTATGAGAAAGGCGGCACTATCCGGGGAAAAATTACTGCACGCGTAAAGGGCGGCATGTCAGTGGATATCGGCATACCGGCCTTCTTGCCCGGGTCTCAGATTAACCTTAAACCCATCCGGGATTTCGATTCCTATATCGGAACGGTCCACGATTTCAAGATCCTGAAATACAACAAGCGGCGGTCCAATATCGTTCTTTCCCGAAGGGCCATTCTGGAGGCCGAACGGGCCATTTTAAGGGAGAAAACTCTCAAGAAGATCGAGAATGGTGCTATCCTGGACGGAACCGTCAAGAACATCACTGAATATGGCCTTTTTATCGATTTAGGAGGCATTGACGGTCTCCTTCATATCACTGACATGTCCTGGGGCCGAGTGGGCCATCCCTCTGAGATGTACCAGATAGGGGACAAGATCACGGTCAAGGTTCTGAATTTCGATCCGGAGACTGAGAGGGTCTCCCTCGGTCTCAAGCAACTCAAACCGGATCCCTGGACCACGGCGGAAGAAAAATATCCCATTGGAACCCGAATTCGGGGCCGTGTGGTCAGCTTGGCCGATTACGGTGCCTTCGTGGAAGTCGAAGAGGGTATCGAAGGTCTGATACATGTGTCCGAGATGTCCTGGACCAGAAAGATCAGGCATCCCTCCCAGGTCCTTAAAGTGGGAGATGTCACGGATGCAATGGTACTGAACATTGACGCCGGAAAGAAGAGGATCTCACTCGGGCTTAAGCAGTGTGAGCCGAATCCATGGGATGTTATAGGCGAGCGTTATCCTGTAGGGACCACCATCGAGGGAAGGATCAAAAACATCACGGACTTTGGGATCTTCATCGGGATCGACGAAGGGATCGACGGCCTTGTCCACATCTCGGATATTTCCTGGACCAAGAGGATCAAACATCCTTCCGAGCTTTACAAGAAGGGCCAGGAGGTCCAGGCCGTAGTGCTCAATATCGACAAGGAGAATGAACGGTTTTCTTTGGGGATTAAGCAGCTTACTCCGGATCCCTGGGACGAGGTCCCTGAGAAATACAGACCCGGCACCCGGGTCACTGGAACGGTCACGAATATCACCGATTTCGGGATTTTCGTAGAACTGGAGGAAGGGATTGAAGGGCTGATTCATGTCTCGGAACTTGCCAGAGAAAAGGGCGGCAATCCATTGAGCCGGTTCAATGTGGATGACGTGATTCAGGCCAAGGTGATCAATGTCTCGAGGAAGGACAAGAAGATCGGCCTCTCCATCAGGAAACTGGAGGAAAGCGAAGAGAAGGAAATTTACAGGAGCTATATGGACCACCGCAACGGGGCCACTTCCAATCTGGGAGAACTCCTGAGAAAGGGAATGATGGACCTTCAGAACCAGGTCGAGAAGGAAAAGGGCGGGGAGGAGAAAGGCGTGGAACCAGAGACCTCCGACACTATTGACGAGGAAGAAGAAACCGCCCAGACCGAAACACCCGAGGATTCCAAAGAAAAAGAAACAGAAGAAAACGCCGAGGAGTAATCTCCGGATTCATCTGTTTTGCAAGGAAGACATTCGGTCCTTTGAATCCCTGAGAGTCCTGGAAATATCATGGCAGAAAAGAGACACCCCGTTCTTATCGCCCTTTTGATCCTGGGGTTTGTGACCCTTTTCTTGGGCGGAGTCATGATCCTCGTCATGAGATTCAGCGGTCCCCCGGCCGCACTTTCCTTCGGTCCCAAGATCGGAGTGATTCCTATCCAAGGGGCTATCCTTGATCCAGAGCCTGTCCTCACCCAACTCATCGAATTCAGGAAAGAGAAACAGATCAAAGCCATAATACTCAGGATCAATTCTCCAGGAGGAGGAGTCGCTCCCTCCCAGGAGATCTACCGTGAGGTCAGGAGAACAAGAAAGACCAAGAAGGTCATCGCCTCCATGGGTAGCATGGCGGCCTCGGGGGGATACTACGTGGCATCGGCCGCCGACAAGATCGTGGCCAATCCCGGCACTCTGACGGGAAGCATCGGGGTCATCATGGAGTTCCTGAATGTCAAGGAACTTCTGGAGAAGTTCGGGGTGGGGATGGAGGTGATCAAGAGTGGGGAATTCAAGGATATAGGCTCTCCCCACAGAAAGCTTACCGAGAGGGAGAAAGCCCTCTTGCAAGGACTCATTGCCGAGATTCAGGAGCAGTTCGTGACTGCAGTGGCTGAAGGCAGGGGGATTTCCAAGAAGAAGATCAGGGAGATCGCGGATGGGCGTGTCCTGTCAGGAGAGAAGGCCAAGGCCCTGGGCCTTGTGGATGCTCTTGGAAACTTCAGGGATGCCGTAGAGTTGGCGAAAAGGGAGTGCGGCATCAAAGGTGAGGTGAGTCTCGTATATCCAAGGAAGCCCCGGAAGAAGCTGTGGGAGGTTTTCCTGGAAGACACCTCCAAGCTAGTTGAGCAGGCGATACGGAATGCTTTTAGCTCCCGCATTGAATTCAACAGGTTCGCCCTTTCCTATTAATGGAGGCTTTTTCAAGGGCCCGCTTTTTGAAGAAGGGGTGAACGAAAGACGGGATCAAAGGTCCATCCTGAGACAAGGAAAAATTTTCATAAAAAACTGCTTACATCACCCTTCCCCACACGAATAACTTCGGGATAATCTCCGATCAGGGAAATCACGCTGGAAGCATTTGGGTAGACTCCACCCCCATCGACCACTATCTGGAGGTTCCGGCCGTAAATTTCCTGGATTTCGTAAGGATCGTCGTATCCGGCACTGGTGCTGATGATGGGCCGTCCGAGAGCCCCCACAATGGCCAAGCAGATCCTGTTGTCCGGGACCCGTATGCCTACCGTCTTTCTTTTGGTTTGCATGATTTTGGGAACGAGCTTGGTGGCCTCCAGGATAAAGGTGTATGGGCCGGGAAGAAATTTTTTCATCGTTTTGTATGCATAATTGGTCACCTGGGCATACCGGCTGATTTCCTTGAGGCTGTCACAGATAAAGGAGAAGGGCTTTTTGAGGGGGCGGTTTTTCAATCGGTGGATAAGCTGGATCCCCTTCGTATTCCGTATGTCACACCCTATCCCGTAAAAAGTATCCGTAGGATAGGCGATCAGCCCCCCTTGGTCCAGAACCTCACAGACCCGGTTGATAAGGCGTTTCTGGGGATTGTCTGGGTTGATGGATAAAATCATGATGCCCTTTATAATCATATCACTAGAATCTTGCAAGAGTCGATTTAGCCGAAGATACGAGACCTTTGAAAAACGCCCCCTTTTGCCCAATTTCTGCGTCAGGCTTAAATTTCAATCCTCAAAATACTAAATGTATTCCTGTGGTTGAAATTTTCGCCTTCCTTGAACTTGCGGTTGCGTAACAATAACCGCCTACTGCAAAGGCTTATAACGAAGCTGATTTGGTAAACTCGACGCTTGCAAGATTGCGGATATCAATAACCCCTCTCAATCGATTGTAAGGCTGGGGGATGAAATGGTGCAGGGTCCTATGGCTCCTCTATTCTCTTTCTTGTTCGGCCTTGTCCTGGGAAGCTTTTTGAATGTATGCATCTTTCGCCTGCCCCGCGAAAGGTCCATCGTTCGTCCGCCCTCCAGTTGCCCGCAGTGCGGCCATAGGATCCGATTCTACGACAATATTCCCGTCCTGAGTTATATCTTACTCCGCGGGAAATGTCGATCCTGCCGTGCTCCCATCCCGATCCACTATCCCGTGGTGGAACTCGTGACAGGGCTCCTGAGCCTGTCCCTTTTTCTCCGCTACGGCCCGAGCTTTTCTTACGGCACCCTCCTGATCTTTTCATCATCCCTTGTGGTGATCAGTTTTATTGATCTACACCACAAGATCATCCCGGATATCATCTCCCTTCCGGGTATAGCCGCAGGTTTCCTGGCTTCCCTGCCGGGATGGACCGGGACGACTTGGTCGGATTCCCTTATCGGAGTCATCGGGGGGGGAGGTTTTCTTTTTCTCATTGCCTTGCTGTTCAAAAAACTCACAGGAAAAGAAGGCATGGGAGGTGGAGATGTAAAACTGCTGGCCATGATAGGAGCCTGGCTGGGATGGCGGAGTCTCCCTTTCGTTATTCTCACCTCCTCCCTTGCCGGAATCCTTATTGGAGGGCTTTCGCTCCTTGTATCGGGTAAAGGGTTGCGGAGCAGGATTCCCTTCGGTCCCTTCCTCGCTCTCGGCTCCCTGATGTATCTCTATTTCGGGGAAGCCCTCCTCATCTGGTATCTCGGGATGCTGTCAGGGAATTAATGGATTATGGGAAAATCCTTCTACAGCCTGAGGACCGGAATACTTGTCGAGTTGATCTTTCTCATCCTGGCCGCCATGCTCCTGATCAACGTGGTCATGGTGAAGTTCGCTGAAAGGGACCTCATCCAGGCCAGGGTCCAATCCTCCAGAATAGTTTTCCATGCCATAGAGCAACGTTTGACCCGCTGGCTGCACGAAAACGGAAGAGCAGTTAGAGAGCCTCTAGAGGAATCCTTCGAAAGCGAGACGAGGGAATTGCTCGAAGATCTGGGTGAGGCTGCTTTTGTTATTTTCGATTCCGACGGTAAAGAGATATGTCGTGTAATCTCTCCCGGAATCAGGAGGCAGGACCTGCCCCTTCCTGATTTCCAATCTTTTCCTAAGAACGGCCCCTCCTTTCGTTTTGAAGAGAAGACCTGGGGGGTTATCTGGCATGCTCCCAGATTCATTACCATAACCGCCCCATTTCCATTGTCGCGGGAGCCTTTCGGGTTCCTGCACCTGAGATCATCCCTCGAGCCTCTGTACCGGCAGCTCAGGGCGTCTCAGCGGGTCATTCTCATGTATGTTCTTCTTGACAGTTTCATTCTCCTCCTGGTGGGCGGATATCTCCTTTCCCGCATCGTTCTCCGGCCGATCAGGAAACTTCTCAAGATTACTTCCGAATATGGGAAGGGCGAGTGGATCCCACCCATTGAAGATGAGAGCGGAAATGAAATCGGGGAATTGTCCAAGGCCCTGAACAACATGATTAAGCGTTTGGAGGAGAACAAGCTCCAGCTCGAGCAGCATGTGGAATCCCTGGAAAAGGCCAATAGAGAACTGCGGCAGGCGCAACAGGAAATCATCCGCTCCGAGAAGTTTGCATCCGTTGGAAAACTGGCGGCCGGAATCGCCCACGAGATCGGGAATCCTATTGGAATCGTGCTCGGATACATCGAATTGCTGGAGAAGGGAGAAGTAAGCGAGGAAGAGAAGAAAGACTACCTGGAGCGTATGGAAGAAGAGATCACGAGGATCAACGGCATCATCCGGAAACTCCTGGATTTTTCCAGGCCGTCGGAGGGGGAGCCGGAAGTGGTGTCCGTCCATGATTCTCTGCGGAAGACCCTGGATATCCTCGCCCCCCAACCCATGATGTCGGAGGTCACGGTCCACCTCCACCTCGAGGCCAGGAAAGACCGTGTTTTCGCGGATTCCAACCAGTTGCAGCAAGTCTTCCTCAACGTTATCATGAATGCCGCGGACGCCATGGCTGAAGGAAATCCCGGCGGGGAACGAGAAGATTCAGGGTCCCTCACGATCAGGAGCGAATGCAGGGATGGTGCCATTGAGCTGGTCTTTCAGGACACGGGTCCTGGGATCGGCCCGGAAGATCTCTCCCGGATCTTCGATCCCTTTTTTACTACCAAAGAGCCGGGAAAGGGGACGGGGCTGGGATTATCCGTATCCTATAGCATCATCGAGGGGCTCGGGGGCACCATGGAGGCGGAAAGCAGACCGGGCGAGGGAACGAGAATCAGGATCACCATTCCCCTTCACGAGGGGAAATAGACGGGAAAGGGCATGGGAGAGAAACGCGTACTCATAATCGACGATGAAAAGAACATGCGCCACATGCTCAGAACGATGTTGAGCAAGGCCGGGTACGCGGCCGAGACCGCCGCGGACGGCCTTGAGGGTATTCGAAGGATGGAGCGGATGGATTTCGATTTTGTCCTTTGCGACCTGAAGATGCCGAAAATGGACGGAATGGCTTTCCTGGAGAAGGCCAGGGAGATGTTCCCGGAAAAGACCTACATCATGATGTCCGCTTACGGGACCATTGATACCGCCATCGAGGCCATGAAGTCAGGGGCCTATGATTATATCTCCAAACCCTTCAAACAGGACGAAGTGCTTCTCACCTTGAAAAAGGCCGAGGAACGAGAAAGGCTCAAAGAAGAGAACCGGGAGCTCAAGACCAGGATCCATGAGATCGAGAAGAAATACTCTTTCAATAATATAATTGCGAGAAGCGAGGCCATGGCCGAGGTCTTCGAACTGGTCCGCAAGGTTTCCGACCACAAGACCACAGTACTCATCACAGGGGAGAGCGGAACCGGAAAGGAATTGATAGCCAAGGCCATCCATTCGAGCAGTCCCAGGGCGGATCGTTCCCTTGTGAGCATCAATTGCGCAGGGATCCCGGAGACTCTCCTGGAAAGCGAACTCTTCGGGTATAAGAAAGGGGCCTTCACAGACGCCGTCCGGGACAAGCCGGGCCGGTTCGAAGAAGCGGACGGCGGGACCCTTTTTCTCGACGAGATCGGGGATATGCCCCTTTCCCTTCAAGTCAAGCTGCTCAGGGTCCTCCAGGATCAGGAAATTATGCCTCTCGGTTCCTCCCGTTCAAAGAAGGTGGATGTCAGGGTCATCGCGGCCACGGCCAGGGACCTACAAAGAGAGGTAAAGGAAGGTCGGTTTCGGGAGGATCTCTTTTACAGGATCAATGTCCTCACCATCCACCTGCCTCCACTCAGGGAGAGGCGTGGTGATATTCCCTTGCTCTTCGGTTACTTCATCGATGTTTTCAATAAGAAACTCGGGAAGAATATCCAGGGGCCCTCTTCCCAGACCATGCCCATTCTTATGGGATATTCCTGGCCGGGAAACGTCAGGGAGTTGGAAAATGTGACGGAACGAGCGGTATTGCTTGCAAAGGGCCGGTGGATCACCCCGGATGACCTACCTTCCTCCATCACCTCGGGCGAGGGATATCCAGTGGCGGAAGACCCGGAGCAGACCCTGTCCATCAAGAAGGCTTCCCGCGTCCTGGAGCGAAACCTCATACGCAGGGCCTTGGAACTGACGGGAGGAAACCGCTCCCGGGCGGCCAAGATCCTGGAAATCAGCCGGCCGATACTCCACGCGAAGATCAAAGAATACAAGCTGGACGCTTGATTCCTCTCCCTTTGACCGGGAAGACCCGAATCCTTTCATCCGCCCTGCGAGCGGTCAGTGCGAAATCGAAAAGATCCCTTTGGAGGCAGATGGTCGGGTCTTCCCGGGGCAGATAGGACCGGGTACCAAGGATGAATTTCTGGGCGGTAGGCTGATAGAGGATGTCCTTGATGGCCTGAAGAGGGTCATATGAGCGTCCCGTGAGCAGGTGTTCAATGTAGTCGGCACAGGCGTCATCCTCCGGGGCCGGTCTCTCGGCCCGGTCTCCCATGGCTACGAGGGTTACGACCCCGGGAGATATTTCGTGGATATACCCCGCAGTGGCCGCAGCCGTCAGGTAACTTCCAAGGAGTACCTCATCGGCCGTGTCGATGGCTGCGAAGACCCCTCTCACACCGGCCGTCGTCCTGTGAAGCACGGTCCGGCCACGGAAAAAGGACTCTCCTTTTAGAATCACTTCCGAGGGGGAATTGCCAAGGTCCGCGCCGGGTAAAGGAACTTCGTTCTGCTCGCCTACCAGGATCCAGTCAGGGTGCTCCCTTTTCAACCGCATCGCCTCCCGAGGTCGGGCTTCAAGGAAGACTCTTTCGGCCCCGAAATGAAAAAAGAGGGGTTCGCAGGAAAAGGCCCTGAAGACGTCGATAATCACAACTGTGCCTTCAGCCTCCCCCGCCCCCTCCGCGAAACGTTTCCTGATGACCTTCATCCTTTTTACCACCGATTCAGGACCTCGTATCCCGGTTTTCTTCATCAAAGGAGAACGTCTCCAAACTGCCGCCATCCAGGTCTGCGTATAGCATTCTGTTTCTCATCAAGGGGCCTCTTCCGAGCAGGATTTTTATGGTTTCCATGGCCTGAAGCGTGGCAAGGAGGGCGGGGGTGGGCGCCGGGACACCTAAAAGGGCCTCCGGGGTGGTCCTGCCCTCTTCCCCTCCATCCTCGACCCCGTACAATGAGGCCATCCCGGAATCTTCAGGGAAGATGGTCATCAGCCGCCCCTCGAACCCCGCCACGGCCCCATGTACCAGGGGAATGCCGAGTTCCCTGGCCGCCCGTTCCAGGATAAATCGGTCGCTGATCGTGTCCAGGGCATCCACCACCACATCCGATCCCCGAAGGATCTCCGGGGCAGTGGAGGCGTCCAGTCGAGTCTGGTGGGGGATGACGGTCACCCCGGGATTCACTTTTTGAACCACCTCCTCGGCTACCTGGGACTTGAACCGACCTAAGGCTTCCACCGTACAGAGGGCCTGGCGGTTCAGATTGGTTTCATCAAAGCGATCCCCATCCGCTACCACCAGATTTCCGACCCCGATCCTGGCGAGGATCAGGATGACCTGGCCGCCAAGACCCCCTGCCCCGATGACGGCCGCACGGCTGCGGGCTAGGATCCACTGGTCCTTGACGGAAAGGCTTTCCAGGTTTCGAATATACCTGCGGGGGCAGATCCTCTGTTCGAGGGCCGCGAGGAAAACCCCTGGGATTCCGAGACCGCACTTTTCTGCGATATCCAGCGCATCCTGTTCTCCGATGACCTTGATTTCCCTGCCCCCCGGATGTATGATTCCACGGGCCCGCTCCTCAAGAAGACGCCGGATGTCTTCTGTTCGCCGTTTACTATTCCCCTTTTCCATTTCTCTTAGGATTTCTCCTTTCCGGCCCGTTTGATGTTCTCCCTGATCATCCCGAGAAAGACCCGATAGGGCCCCGGGGTCCCTTTCGGGAAAAAGGCCACCCTGTCCCCTGGAAAGACCCGGTCGTGAATATTGATCACCCGTCCGTTACGGAAGACGGCCTCGATTTCGCCGGGAGGCAGACCGAGGCTTCGGGCGATGTCCCGGGCGATCCCGCCCGCTGAAGAGAGGCTTCGTTCCAGCTCAAAGGGGAAATCCTGCCTTTCCAGGTGCCGTCTAAGGGAGCCGAAGACCCGGATTTCAAGCAGATCGGGTGATGCCTGTTCCTTCATCCTAACCCCCTCCTACAGGGGGAAAAAGGGCTACCCTTTCATTCCCGGTCAAGGTGTGGTCCAGGGATTTGCTCCGTCCGTCCACCATGATGACTTTGACGGAGTCAGCGGGAATCCCCAGTATTCCGCAAACCTCAGCCACGCTCGCGCCCTTCTCTACAGTCAAATCCAATCCCGTATCGGGATCGTAGCTTGGCACGAATTTACGAAGAGAAGAACTCAAGAAAATCCTCAGTGCCATTGCCTAGCCTCCCCGGAATAGGGCGGGGCCGGAAAGTCCGTGTTTAAACAGGCGGCCCCGTTAAAAATGATTATTTCCTAAAAGGGTTCCCCAAGTCAACAGAGGGGGAAAAAGATATGTCAATAATGATATAACTGCTTGAGTTCTTTGTGTTTTTGCTTGCTCCGGGCACCCCGGGTGTGGCATCATGTCTTGAATCCGCTATTGTTCATCTCCATTTATTTTTCTGAAAGGAGGCCGCCATGTTTAAGATCCTGAGAGTCAACATGTCCGATCTTTCCGCACGATACGAAGACGTACCCGAAAAATACCAGGGGCTTGGAGGAAGAGGTTTAACATCGGCCATCGTCGCTAATGAAGTGGATCCCACCTGTACGGCCATCGGGCCAGGTAACAAGCTGGTCCTGGCTCCGGGTCTTCTTGGTGGAACCAATTGCGCCAATTCCGGGAGGATCTCGGTGGGAGCCAAGAGCCCCTTGACGGGAACCATCAAAGAATCCAACTCCGGCGGTCAGGCGGGCCTCTACCTCGCCCGGCTCGGCATCGCAGCGATCGTGGTAGAAGGTCTCCCTGAAAAGGAAAGTCTTTACAAACTTTATGTCTCCAAAGACAAGGCGGAGTTGACGCCGGCCGATGACTTGAAGGGACTTGGAAATTACGAAACAGTGGAAAGGCTCAGGCAGACATACGGTGACCAGGCGGGGTATGTAAGCATCGGACAGGCCGGGGAGTGGAGGCTGAGTGCCGCCACTGTGGCGTTCACGGACCGGGAACTGCGCCCGACGAGGCATGCGGGCCGGGGCGGGATGGGAGCCGTGATGGGTTCGAAAGGTCTCAAGGCGATCGTCATTGACCCATCGGAGGGCGCACAGGCACCCATCGCAGACGTCGAGTCTTTCAAGGCCGCGGCGAAACGGTTCGCCAAGGCTCTCCAGGAACACCCGGTGACCAGCCAGGGGCTCACCAACTATGGGACTGATATTCTTATAAACATCATCAACGAGGCAGGTGGCCTTCCCACACGCAATTTCAGCTCAGGACGCTTTGAAGGGGCCGATAAGGTCGGAGGTGAGAGCCTGAATAAGATCACAACTGAGCGGAATGGTGACACGAGCCACGGCTGTATGACCGGGTGCGTCATCCGTTGTTCGGGCATCTTTAATGATAAGGAAGGCAATTATGTATCCAAGTGGCCTGAATACGAGACGGTTTGGGCATGGGGGCCCAACTGCGGCATCGACGACCTGGATGCGATCGCGCGGATCGACCGAGCATGTGATGATATTGGACTTGATACCATCGAGACGGGAAATGCCGTGGCCGTGGCCATGGAGGCGGGAATCAAGGCCTTCGGGGATGCGGCCGGTGCCGAGGAATTGCTGGCCGAGATAGGAAAGGGGAGCCCCCTTGGTCGCATACTGGGCTCCGGGGCGGCCGTGGTTGGAAAGGCGTTCGGGGTGAGGCGGGTTCCCGTGGTGAAGGGACAGGCCCTCCCGGCCTATGATCCCCGGGCCATCAAGGGGATCGGCGTGACCTACGCCACTTCGACCATGGGCGCGGATCACACGGCCGGTTACACCATCGGGCCTAATGTCATGAAGGTCGGCGGGGACGTGGATCCTTTGAAACCTGAAGGGCAGATGGCCCTCTCCAGGGATCTCCAGATCGTGACGGCGGCTGTCGACTCGGCCGGCCTCTGCGTATTCGTGGCCTTTCCCGTTTCGGAGAACCCCGACGCTTACAACGCCATCGTTGACATGATTAATGCAAAGTATGGGCTGACAATGAGTGGAGACGATTTCCTGGGGCTAGGGAAGAAGGTCCTGGCCATGGAAAGGGATTTCAACGCCCGGGCAGGGTTCACGTCGGCCGATGACCGGTTGCCGGAATTCTTCAAGACGGAAAAATTGCCCCCTCACAACGACGTTTTTGATGTCCCGGATCAGGACCTGGACGCCGTTTATGACTTTATGAAATAATCCCAAATTATGCATGTGTTTGGCGCGGCTCGCCCGCCGGGTGTCTGGCGGGAACATCCCTTTTCCCTTCACCCATCGGGCGCTGTCAGTATGCTTTAATGTGCCATTCTGGGAAGGGGAGAACCTTGGGCCTTCAGGCGAAGACTTTAGTTCGTGCCCATCCATAAATGCCCCTTTTCCCCAATCTCTGCGCCTGCCTGTCCCGCTTAGTATCCCAAGCGGGGCGGTTAAAATCTTCGCCTTCCTTGACCTTGAACAAAATTGCCTATTTATGGATGGGCACTAGTTCGATCGGTTTTTTGAGTAGGGTTCAAGGATTCAAGGGGTCCAGGGGTAAGGCTTGCTGTTCTAAGAGCTTGAGCCAAGGGCTTGATGGATCGGACCAAGTGTTTGACGAGCGCCTGGAAGTAGAGCCCCGCAAATGTGACACCATGAAGGGCGTCGATCCCGCATGGGAGCAACCATGATGACACCGGACTACTTCTGGTGGCACGGCTTTTACGAAGGTAAGAAACGTTACAATAACTTCAGGGAAAAGGACTCGACATGTATGAAAAAAAATACATGTCGAGTCAATATTTTGACGTTTCCGCTGGATCTCGAAAGGGTCCCCAGGCACGGTGAAGAGAACCGGTTCCATTTTGAAAGTACTTCCCTTTCACTGTGTTTGCTGCCCACTGCCCCTGAACGGCAGGGAATTAAGGGACCGTTTCGTTTTTCATGTTGAGAGAGAAGATGAAAGGGGAACACGGGAGGGTGAATTAAGGAAAGGATGTTTTGCGTTTTTGGTAATTGGTATAATTCTTGCAAAAATTTACCATAACCCCATTCTGTCGCGATACCATGATGGATCCATCCGGGGTCACATCATTACTCAGGGAGAAGGCGTGAATGAAAACGGATGTCGCCGAACGAAAATCCCCTCCAAACGGATTCAGGGCCGGGACTGATGAGGAAGAAAAATTTGAAAGTGTAGAGTTCTCGATCCAGGGGCTGCAGTGCCTTCACCAGTTCCGAATCTGGAATACCGTTCCGGGATCTATGTGTGTTCTCGTGAAGGAGAATTCAGAAATTCTAGGAGCGTTGAAGGTGGGAGACGTACTCCCGCTCAAGTATTACACCGGGAACAGTGGACGACCCACACTTTACCTGGATACGGAGATCAGGCATATCACCAAGGAAGAGGAAGGCCGTTTCAAGGGGCACTACCTGATCGGGCTTTCCATCCTTGAGGGCGGAGGGGAACGGCGGTTTCATTAAAAGATCCGGTCCTTCAGCGGTTGGATCTTTTAAAAACTCACGTTGCCGGGGGTCCTGGGAAAGGGGATTACGTCCCGGATATTGGCCATCCCTGTCACGAACTGGATCAACCGCTCGAAACCCAGACCGAAGCCGGAATGGGGGGCGGTGCCGAACTTCCTCAGGTCCAGGTACCACCAGTAATCATCAGGGTTCAGCCCTGCTTCCTTTATTCTTTCAAGAAGCGTATCGTAATCATCCTCCCTCTGGCTCCCACCGATAATCTCACCGATCTTTGGCACCAGGACGTCCATGGCCCGGACGGTCTTGCCGTCCGGGTTGAGTTTCATGTAAAAGGCCTTGATCTCCTTCGGATAGTCGATGAGAACGATGGGGCGGTTGAAAACCTTTTCGCAGAGATACCTCTCGTGTTCCGATTGTAAGTCGCATCCCCAGAAGACAGGAAACTCGAATTTCACCTTGGCCTTGCCCAGGAGATCCACGGCCTCGGTGTAAGTAATGACATCGAAATCCTTGGCAACGATTCCTTCAAGGGTTTCAAGGGTGGTAGGATCGATGAAGCGGTTGAAAAAGGCCATGTCTTCTGGGCACCGTTCAAGCACGTCACGGAAGATGTGCTTCAGGAGAGAAACGGCCAGCTCGATGTTTCCATCCAGTTCGCAAAAGGCCATTTCAGGCTCCACCATCCAGAACTCCGCGAGGTGCCGCGAGGTGTTTGAGTTTTCCGCCCTGAAGGTGGGGCCGAAGGTATAGACATCTCCCAAGGCCAGGGCGTAGACCTCCGCTTCGAGCTGCCCGCTTACGGTCAGATTCGCCGGGGCGGAAAAAAAATCCTGTTGAAAATCCACTTCCCCGTCCCTGCAAGGCACATCCCGGAGGTCAAATGTCGTCACCTTGAACATCTCCCCGGCCCCTTCGCAATCGCTCCCTGTAATGATGGGAGTGTGGATATAAAGAAAATCCCGCTCCTGGAAAAAGGTGTGGATGGCCATGCTCATCGTATTTCGAACCCTGGCCACGGCCCCGAAGGTATTGGTGCGGGGCCTAAGGTGTGCAATAGTGCGCAGGAACTCAAAAGAGTGCCGTTTTTTCTGAAGGGGGTATTTAGCGGGGTCCGCCCAACCCAGAACCTGGATCTCTTCAGCCCGCATTTCCACCTTTTGCCCCTTACCGGGAGAGGCCACGAGCATCCCCGTAACCCGGATGGAACATCCCGTATTGAGCTTGAGAACTTCTCCCGTGTAATTTGGCAATTTTTCGTCCGCAATAATCTGGAGATTGCTCAGGCATGAGCCGTCATTCAACTCGATAAACGTGAATCCGCCCTTGGAGTCTCGCTTGGTCCTGACCCAGCCCATCACGGTGGCCCTGAAGTCGACCCTATCCGAGGCCAAAATTGCGGCGATTTTTTCCCTTCTCAAGTTAACCCTCTCTCCTTTCGAATTCGCCCATGAAATCGACAAGGGCCTTCACTGCATCGATGCCCGTGGCGTTATAGATGGACGCCCGGCAACCCCCGACGGATCGATGCCCTTTAAGCCCCCCGAGGCCTTCTTTCAGGGCCTCGGCAACGAACTTGGTTTCCAGCTCTTCGGTGGGGCACCGGAATGTTACGTTCATCAGGGACCGGCTGTCGGGTTCCGCCGTGCCCCTGTAAAAATCGGACTTGTCGATGAAGTCATATATGAGCTTCCCTTTCTCCCGGTTGACCCGTTCCATCTCGGCCAGGCCGCCGATGGTCTCCTCCAGCCATTTCAGGACCAGGTCGATGACGTAGATCGTAAAACAGGAAGGCGTATTGTACATGGAGTTTTTTTCGGAGAAGGTGGTGTATTTCAACATGGTGGGGATCCCCTCAGGGACCCTTTCAAGCATGTCCTTTCGGATAATAACCAGAGCGGTGCCCGCAGGACCGATGTTCTTCTGGGCCCCGGCATAGATCAGGCCGAAAGGCTTGGCGTCGAAGGGACGGCTCATGATATCGGAGGACATGTCGCAAATCAGGGGTACGTCTCCCGCCTCAGGAAAGGTGCTCCACTGGGTCCCCTTGATGGTGTTGTTGGAAGTAAAATGGAGATAGGCGGCATCTTCGTCCACCCGGTACTCCTTCGGGATATAGGAGAAGTTTTTATCTTCCGAGGAGGCGATCACCCGGACGTCCTTCCCCTGGATTCTTGCCTCCTTGATGGCCTTGGTGGACCAGGTTCCCGTATCTATGTAGTCCACGGGCCTCCCTTCCAGGGCCAGATTCATGGGAATCATACAAAACTGTAAGCTGGCACCCCCCTGGATGAAGAGCACGTGAAAATCTTCTCCCAGCCCGAGCAGTCTCTTGGTTCGTTCAACGGCGTCATTTATGACATCATCGAACCATTTCGACCTGTGGCTGATCTCTGTGATGGACATTCCCGAGCCCTTGAAATCGAGAAATTCTTCCTGGATCTCCTCAAGGACTGGTAAAGGGAGTGCAGCGGGTCCGGCGTTAAAATTGTGAATTCTCTTTCCCATGGATATGTCCTCCTTGAAGGTTTTTTTGTTTCATCTGAAAAAAGCCCGATCAAGACCACGCACTCGATTCGGGGGTTACGCCGTTTTTTCGGATCAGAAAAGATTACACGGAATCACGGAGAAGACCTTAAAAGGGCAGGGGGCGTTTTTATCCATCCTGCTCCAGTTTTTCGATCATCTCGTTTACCACCGCCAGTGTGCTGCTCTCCTTTTCAAAGGGCGGACGGCCCTGGAGGTCGGCCTCGATGATGCCTTCTCCGAAGGGGATGAATCCGATAAACTCGAAGCCCGGCATGTGCCGGAGCAAAAAGTCCCGGTCTTCATCCTTCCGTATCTTGTTTCCTACCAGGCTCACCTTCTTCAGCCCGATGTCCCCGGCCAGGGACCGAATATGATTTGCCGTCTCGATGCTGCGCCTCCCCGGTTCGACAACGACGATCAGCCTATCCACCGCCATGGCCGTGCCACGGCCCAAGTGCTCCAGCCCTGCCTCCATGTCCAGGACTACGGCCTCATCCCGGGCAAGGACCAAGTGGCGAACCAGACTCTTAAGGAGTGTGCTCTCAGGACATATACATCCAGCACCGCCCTTTTTTACTCCTCCCAGGACCATCAGTCGTATGCCGTTGATCCTGATCGAAAGTTTCTCTGGCAGGTCGTCCACCTTGGGATTTAGTTTGAAAAAGGAGCCCATGGATCCGACCTTGGCCTCCGTCCTTTCCTCGATCAATGCCTTCATCTCGGAGATAGGTACGATATCTTCCCGGCCCTGAAAACCCAGGGCCTGGGCGAGATTGGCGTCCGGGTCCGCGTCAATGGCCAACACCTTCGTGCCCCTGTCAGCCAATGCCTTGATCAGGAAACTGGCAAAGGTGGTTTTCCCCACACCCCCCTTGCCGCTGATAGCGATTTTCATGGTCTCCCCCAAAGCGCTTCTGAGAATGGACAAGTGAAAGAATCCTATAATGTCAACCCGTGTCCATCCATAAATGGCCCTTTCCCTCAATCTCTGAGACCTTTGAAAAACGCTCCCTTTTGCCCAATCTCCGCGCCTGCCTGTGCCGGGCCTACTGCCGTTCCAAGGGGACAGGCAGGCACGGCAGACAGGTCAGGCTCAAACCGGGGACCCACCCGTTGGGTGGGGTGTCGTCGCTACCGGGCGAACAAATTTTAATCCTCGAAATACTCCAATGTATGGATGCCTGTCCCGCTTGGCATTCTAAAGCGGGATGGTTAAAATTTTCGCCTTCCTTGGCCTTGAACAAAATGGAACATTTTTCAAAGGTCTCTCTCTACGGTCTGGCTCAAGCCGGGAAACCGGCCGGAAACAGGCCACGACCTGCCTCGACATGGAGTGGGACGAGGCCTGAATCGAAGCCGGATTGTTTTGATTCCGGTATGGCCACTTGAAAGGGCTCGGTACGAAGCTTCCTTATAAAGGAATTCATTGTAATTCATCAAGAGGAAAATAAGATTACATGAAAATCGCGATCGCATTCCATGGACCTGAGGCCGCCTTAGGGAACTCGGGGCACCTGATTTAACTTGACAAGGAGAGGGGCTCTGAGTAAGCAATGTGCCGGGGGCTCTCTCTCCTGGAGAGTTTCGGGATCTCGAAGATTCGACCTGAGCCTCGTTTCGCCGGATTGATCCTCCCTGAAACGTGAAGCACACCAAGCATTCGGAACTTTAATAGATTGGAGCTGAGACCATGAGCCGTGAACTTGAACGGGAAGTGGCCGTCCGGGCCGTCCTGAAAGCCTGCAGACTTTGCCGCAACGTCCAATCGGAACACATGTCCCGGCAAAAAGTAAACAAAACGGATGGATCCCCGGTAACGGTAGCCGATTTCGGGGGACAGGCCCTGGTGTCCCACCATCTGAGTATGGCGTTCCCGGCTGATCCCCTGATGGGAGAGGAAAGTTCGGATCAACTTCTCAGGAGGGAGAACGGGGCCCTCAAGGAATCCGTTATCCAACACGTGCGTCGAATCGTTCCGGAACTGGATGAGGAAGAGATCCTGGCGGCCATCGATCGAGGAAATGCCTCGGGTGGGCCTTCCGGACGATTCTGGGTCCTGGACCCCGTGGATGGAACGAAAGGGTTTTTAAGAGGTGCCCAGTATGCGGTGGCGCTGGCTCTCGTGGAAGACGGGGAAGTCACCCTAGGGGTGTTGGGATGTCCGAATCTTCCGTTGGTTCTCGATAACCCGGGGGGGCATCCTGGACAGGGGTGCCTTTTCTTTGCAGCCAAGGGGGAAGGGGCCTTTATGCGTCCCCTGGATGAGGAGAGAGAGCAACGGATCACTGTATCACTGGAGGAGCGGCCCTCTGGGGCCCTCTTTGCCGAGTCCTTCGAATCGGAACATTCTTCCCATAAAGACAGCGCCCGGCTCGCAAAAATGCTCGGAGTCACCAGGGAGCCCCTCCGGATGGACGGCCAGGGGAAATACGGCCTTGTGGCCAGAGGGGAGGCCACTATCTATCTCCGGGTGCCGGTAGGGAAGGAATATGCAGAGAATATTTGGGATCATGCTGCAGGTGCTGTTATCGTGGAGGAGGCTGGCGGGAAGGTGACCGATTTGGACGGTCTTCGGCTGGACTTTTCCAGGGGTAAGAAGCTGGAGAAAAACAGGGGAATTTTGGCAAGCAACGGCAGACTTCACGATACCGTGCTGGAGGCCCTGGAAGGGTTGCCGGGGCAGAAGGAATAAGATTGATCAGTAACTTTTTGAGAGGGGAGGGGTAAAATGGCCGATTTCTTGTTTGTCCTGAGTCATGATGACAATGAAAAGGCGACCCGGTGTTTTCAGTTCGCAAAGATCGCCCATTCAAAGGGACATCGGGTCAATCTGTTTTTTATCGATGGGGGAGTTATGTGGGCAGACTCTGAGAGGGATATGAATATCAAGACCCTCACCGGTGACTGCCCCAACGACTATTTCCCCTACCTAGTGGAAAACGAGGTCCCCATCGGAGTTTGAATCCCCTGCGCAAAGGCTCGTCAGGTTGACGAGTCCAAGTTTTTCTCCAACATGGTCCTGGACGGCGGTCCGCACCTGATCGATTTGGCCGCTGAGTCCAAGGTCTTCAATTTTTAGAGGGCCTCAAGACTTCGTGAGGGGACGGGGGTCGGCTAGCTCCCGTTGCGGCCGTCCTTCCACCCGTACTGCCCCTCCAGATCCCATCCTTCGATTTCCTCCTTTTGGGGGGGTTGGTAGAGGCCTATCCTGCTAGGACCCCATTTGAACCGGGCCTTCAAGTCCATCAGGAGTTCCAGGTACTTCAAGGGAGCGAGCAAGGGATCGATCACAGGAACGCCAAGGTCGGCCTGAAGTGCCCGGTAGAAGCCGAATCCCATGGTGCAACCCAGTAGGATGACCTCGGCACCGTCCCTCTCAATCGCTTCCAGCGCCGCTTCCTTGAAGCGGCGCTGGGTTTCTTCAGGGTCGCTTTGCAGGTCGGGAGCACCGAAATCTATGGCCTTCAGAGAGCAGAGCTTTGTTGTAAAGCCGTAACGATGCACTACTTCCAGCATCCGGGGGATCCATTTGCGGCGGCCGAGAATAATCGAAAATGAATGCCCCAAGGTGGCGCCGATGTGCATGGAGGCCTCGGCCGGACCGGTCATGACCAGCCTTTCGGCGATCTCCCTGCCTTCTAAAAGCCCCACGTCATAGTAACAACCGACCACCGCCCCATCATATCCTTCCTGATCCGCCCGCTTGATCCAATGCAGGACGTCTGGCAATACCAGGGCTTCATAGAAGCGGTATTCTAGGTGGAGGGGTCCCCGGCTGAGGGAGACGGTTTTGATCTCCACATCCCGGGCCTTTTCTCTGTCAAGAAATTCCTTGATGGTCGTGTCGAGTTCGTCTGTCCCGACCGCCCTGATCCATAACACACTCTTAGGCATGCTTTACGCCTCCTTTCACGGCTCCTTCGTAGTAGATTCATAGAGGCCTTCGAACCCAAATTTTGCATAAACAATCTTGAATCTGTGGATACTCCCCCTTATACCCTGTGGCATGCCGCCCAGTGCCCCGGCTCGATCTCGATCAGCTCAGGCCGGATTTCCGAACATTGTGGGAGGGCATCGGAACAACGCGGATGAAAGGCACACCCGCCGGGCGGGTTTACCTGGCTGGGCACCTCGCCCCTGATCCCGCGGGGCTTTCTGGGGACGAATGGGTCGGGTTTTGGAACAGCGGAGAGTAGCGCTCGGGTATAGGGGTGCCCGGGGCGGGTGAACAGGGCGTTTCGGTCGGCCAGTTCCACGATCCGACCGAGGTACATGACGGCCACCCGATCGCAGATGTGGCGGACCACGCTCAAGTCATGGGAGATGAAGAGGTAGGTGAGGGAGAAGCGCGACTGAAGATCTAAGAGAAGATTGAGGATTTGGGCCTGGATGGAAACGTCAAGGGCTGAAACCGGTTCGTCGGCGATGATCAGTTTGGGGCTCAAGGCCAGGGCCCGGGCCACACAGACCCTCTGACGCTGTCCACCGGAAAACTCGTGGGGGTAGCGATAAACGTGCTCGGGCCGAAGGCCCACGAGGGCTGCTAATTCCTCCCTTCTTTTTTTTCTCTCATCCCTGGAGTAAAGTCCATGTACAGCGAAAGCCTCGCCGATGATCCTGCCCACGGTTTTCCTGGGGTTCAGGGATGAGTAAGGGTCCTGGAAGATGATTTGCATATCCCGACGAATCGTTCGCATTTCCGAGCGATTCAACCCCGCTATATCTCGACCCTCGAAGAGGATCCGTCCACCGGTGGGTTCCTCGAGCCTGAGGATGCAGCGGCCGATGGTGGTCTTGCCGCACCCGGACTCTCCCACCAGTCCGAAGGTCTCTCCTCGGCGGATGGTGAGAGATACACCGTCTACGGCCTTTACGAAGTGTTTCGGCTTCCTGAAAAATCCTCCGCCTATGGGGAAGTATTTTTTCAGTTCTTCTATCTTCAGTAACGCATCTCTATTCATAGAGCCAACATCGCACTCCATGGCCTTCCTGGATTCGGATCAGGGGGGGCGGCTCCTCACGGCATTTTTTTAAGGCCCGGGGACACCGTTCCCGGAAAGTGCAGCCTTCCGGAAGGTGAAAAAGGCTGGGGACCAGGCCCGGGATGACCTCCAGGTGCTTGTCCTTTTGGATTGGCTTCGTGATACTGGGAATGGAGGCCATCAACCCTTGGGTATAAGGATGAAAAGGATTTCTGAAAAGGGCCTTGACCTTCGCTTCCTCCACTACTTGGCCCGTGTACATCACCGCCACCCGGCTGGCCATTTCGGCAATAACTCCAAGATCGTGGGTAATCAGGAGAACAGCTGCGCCCATCTCCTCCTTGAGCTCAATGAGCAGGTCGAGGATCTGGGCCTGTATGGTCACGTCCAGGGCTGTGGTGGGTTCGTCGGCAATAAGGAGGGAGGGACGACTGGAGAGGGCCATGGCGATCATGACCCTCTGGCGCATGCCCCCGCTGATCTGGTGGGGGTATTCCCCGAATTTTCTGGAAGGGTCCGGTATGCCGACCTTAATTAGCATCTCCAGGGCCGTTTCCTTTGCCTCGGCCTTCGAGACCCCCCGGTGAATCCTGATGATTTCCGTCATCTGGGCGCCGATCGTGAAAACCGGGTTCAGGGAGGTCATAGGCTCCTGGAAAATCATGGAAATGGAACGCCCCCGGATCCTTCGCATTTTCGCTTCACTCAGCCGAAGCAAATCCTGGCCCCTGAACAGGACACGGCCCTTCAGGATGCGCCCGGGAGGATCCGGAATGAGCCGGATCACGGAAAGAGCGGTTACGCTCTTGCCGCACCCGGACTCCCCAACCAACCCGAAGGTTTCACCCTCTTGGATGGTCAAGTCCAGCCCCTTCACCGCGAGGGCCGTTCCCTCATCGGTATTGAATCGGGTATGTAGATTTTTTACTTCCAGAAGTGGCTCAACCATTTTTTAAAGAGAAGAAGAAAATAATGTAATTCCTGAATCTTGCATAAACAATCTTGAACCCGTTAAAAAATTCATTGAAATTCCCCCTGTTAGGTCATAACCAGAGGGGGATGGAAGTTCTGCCCGATGGGTGAGAACAGAATAAAGAGTAATATTTCAAGATTGTTTACCCTTCGGGAGCGTCGATTTTACCCGGGATCTGCTTCTTTATCGACCGCTCGCGGTAGGAGAGTATAGCTGCGCGGTCGATGCCTCGCATCTTCGGCAAACTCGACGCTTGCAAGATCCAGGTATTTGTCGTTTTCCCGACATCGGAGCGTTGAATCCTTCACTTCAATCGCAGCTTGGGATTGAACACCTCCCTTAACCCGTCGCCGATCAAGGTACAGCCGGCAACCCCCAACATGATGAACAGACCCGGGAAGACGGTGGTCCACCATTGGCCGTTTATGATGTATTGCCTCCCCTCGGCGATCATAAGGCCCCATTCGGGGGTGGGTAACTTGGCGCCAAGGCCGATGAAGCTCAGACTGGCCACCCATAGGACTCCGTAACCAGTATAGATGGTTCCCTGGACGATCAGGGGAGTCATGCAGTTGGGCAGCACATCGGTCAGGATGATCCTGAGATGCCCGGAACCCAGGGCATAGGCCGCTTGTATGTAATCCATGCGCTTCACCTGGATAGCCCGGCTGCGGGCCATCCGGGCGAAGATGGGGATGTAGGAGATACCGATGGCCAGGGCTGCGTTGAGCAGGGAAGGTCCCAATCCCGAAACGATCGCCATGGCGAGGATCAGGGGAGGAAACGCCAGCAGCACGTCGGCCACCCGCATGAAGACCATGTCGATTCCCCGTCCGAAGTAGCCCGAAACGAGTCCCAGCGGCGTACCCGCGAGGATCCCGACCATCACTGCCACCAGGGCGGAAAGCAGGGTATAGCGCGCACCGGCGAATATCCGGCTCATGATGTCCCGGCCGTAATTGTCGGTCCCAAAGGGATGGGACAGGGTAGGGCCCATGAGTTTTTCCTTGAAGCAGGTCCCCAGGGGATCGTGGGGGGCCAGGGCTTCTCCGAAGAGGACCAGAACGAAGACCACGGCCAGGATCGCCAAACCTGCGATTGCCGGCTTGTTCTTCATGAACAGGCGAAATTTATAGCGGAGAGAATTGGTATCTATCGGACTTTCTTCACTCGGTTTCATGGCCCATTACTCCAATTGTACTCTGGGATCGATCAATCGATATGAGATATCCACGATCAGGTTGATCACTGCGAAGATGAGCACGTAGAAGAGGATAAATCCCTGAAGTCCCGCATAGTCCAGGTATTGGATCGATTCCACGGCGAAGGATCCCACTCCCGGCCAGGCGAAGATCACCTCCGTCAAGACGGATCCGCCTAGGAGACCTCCGTAAATGGCCCCGGCCATGGTCACGGTCGGAAGAAGGGCATTTCGGAGGGCGTGGCGGAAGAGAACAGATCTCAGACCGACACCCATAGCCTTGGCCGTCCGGATATAGTCTTCCTCGAGGGTTTCGATCAGGTCGGCCTTGAGGGTCCGAACAATGATTGCCCAGTTGAAAAAGGAAAGGGTGAGCCCTGGTAGAATCAGTTGCTTCAACGCGCCCAGGAAGGCCTTTAGATCCCCGGCCAACAGGGTGTCGATCAGCAGCAGGCCTGTTACGGTCGGGGGATAGCCTAATTCGGGTGAAAGCCTCCCCATGGGGGGCGGGGCCAGGTTGAGGAGGTAAAAGAAGAAGTAGATCAGCAGAAGCCCGAACCAAAAGATGGGCATGGATACACCGATTACTGTAAAGATGCTGATCATGTGGTCAGGTAATCGGTTCCGGTAGTAACCTGCGATGATGCCGAGGGGCAGACTGATGACCACCATCAGCAGAAAGGCGAAGGTGGTCAGTTCGAAGGTCGCAGGAAAGCGGCGCAGGAGTTCCTTGCTCACCGGGCTCCCTGCCCGCCAGGAGTACCCCAGATCGCCTCTGAGCACATGTCCCACGTAGGTCAAGAATTGGATCGGGAGGGGACGGTCCAGGCCCATCATCCGGCTCAAGGCTTCAACGTTCTCTGGAGAGGAATGGGCCGGGCCGAGAATCATCAGTACGGGGTCACCCGGCAATACCCGTGTCACGATGAACATGAGCAGCAGCGCGCCGAATACCGTGGGAACGGTATATACCAGGCGCCGCAGGATATATCGACCCAGGCTCATGAATCGATTGGAACCCGTTTCTAACAGCGAAATCCTTACTATTAAAGAGCACCTTCCACCCCGGGGGAGGGGGGGAAGGTGCTCCGCATCCTTCGGTTTCTACTCGAAATAAATGGTTCGAACGTGGAACTGATCGTCCGGATTCAGACAGAAACCCTTGACCCGTTTGTTCATGGCCGTGTCGGCTATGGGCTGGAACATGAAGATCCAGAGGTCATTGTCGATCACGTACTTTTGTACTTTCCTGGCCAGGGCGTACCGGGCTTTCTTGTCCACCATGGTCGAGGCCTGCTCGATCCATGCGTCCAGTTGGGGATCCTTGATCCTGGCATAGTTGCAGAAGCTCTTGGAACCCAGCAGGAACCCGAATTGGTACCAGGGATCTGTCACGAAGGAGGTCCATGCGACCATGAATATAGGGACTTTCCCGTTCTTGAGCTTGTCGAGGAACACCGCCTGGGGCAGAACATTGATATCCATTTTCACCCCAATCTTGGACAATTCCGCCTGCCAAGTCACGGCCACTTCCTTGTTGTTGGGGATTCGGCCCTCTCCGATCTGGAAGGAGAAGGAAAGGCCGTCCTTGTATCCGGCCTTGGCCAACAGTTCCTTGGCCTTTTTCAGATCCTGCTTGTAATGGAAAAATTCGGACGTGTGCCCGGGGCTCCCCTGGGAAGCTGGGCTGGTCATCTGGATGGCCCTGCCGTAAAGGACGTTGTTGATGACCGACTTATAGGGGAAGGAGTAGGCCAGGGCCTTTCGGACCAGAGGGTTGTTGAAGGGGGGATGGTTGCGGTTCATGTCGATGTAGTTGATCTTGATGGTCGGTCGGCCGATGACCTTCAGGTTTTTCTTCTTTGACAGCAGCGCGTAGTCCTTGGAGGGGATCCACCACATGATGTCTGTTTTTCCCCGCTCCAGCAACATCGCCCTGGTCGATTCTTCGGGAATGATCTGGTAAATCACCTTCTTTATCTTCGGCTTGGGCCCCCAGTACCTTTCGAAACGCTCGAAGACTATCTCCACCCCCGGCTTGTATGATACCAGTTTGAAGGGCCCTGATCCGCAATCGTTTCTGGCCACCCACTCGTTTATCTTCCCCTCCATTACTCCGCCATGGGCCTCGACCGTTTTGGGGTCCTGTATCCCCAGGTTCAGCATCTGCAGGTAGTCCAGCAAAAGGGGGTTGGGCCCTTCCAGCTTGAAGCGGATGGTGTGCTCATCCAGGACCTCCATTCCCTTCTCGGTGATTTTTGCCAGCCACAGCACGGTCTTTGCCGCCAGTTTCGTTTTCCGGTACCTGGTGAAGGTGTATTTCACCGCCTGGGCATTGACCGGGTTTCCGGAATGAAAGACTGCGTCTTTCCGGAGATAAAAGGTCCATTCGGACATGTCTGCGTTGTGTTCCCATCGCTCGGCAAGCATGGGCACCACCTTGGTGGTGTCTACCTTGACGGTGCCGTCGGGCTGAGGGACTCTTTCGTACTGGACCAGAAAATCATACATCGCTCCAACGGCCGCATACCCTGTGTAGTCGCGGGTTATGGTCGCGGGATCGAAGGTTCGGGCATCGGTTATAAAGGCTACCCTTAGGGTATCTTTCGCCTTGACCGATGGGATTGCCACCCCGACTCCCAAGAGAATCGTGAGGGTCAGGGCTAGAGCCGTCGATTTGATTGAAAAACGCATTTTCCCCCTCCTCTTTTGTATCGGTTCCTGAATCATGGGCCCCGCTCCCGGGCCGAGGTCGGCCCGGGGCACCTCTTAATAACCCGCCACTCCAAGTGCACGGCAGGCGTCAACGAGGTCCGGATGGACATAACGGCCTTCTTCTTCGATGGTCTTGCCATCGAAGACGATGGTCGGGTTGAGAACAATGCCGTCGGTGTGGGCGGCGGCCTTCCAAGTCTTCCCCATGATCTGGGCCCCCTGGGATCCGATACCCATCTCGATGCAGCCGAAGACCCTCTCGTCCTCCACGATCCGGCCGGTAACCTTGGTCACGCCGGGATTGAAGCCAAGGGAGTAATGGGCCAACCTGTACATGTTGGGGTCATTGAATCCCGCCAGCCACTTTTCAAAACGCCTGGCCTCCGGACCGCCCTCCACCTTGGTGACCACCCCCTCCTCCAGGGTCAAATGGACGGGCTCCCGGAGGATTCCCAGATCTGTCGGAGGATAGAGGGCCCCGTCGAAGGCGAGCCTGCCGTTGATCGTTTCCTCCATCGGGCACCAGGATACCTGTCCTCCCAGCATGACGGGTTCGCCGGGTGTATCGGCCAGTTTTCCCGATTGGCGTGCCTTTCGGCCCTTGTTATAGGCCGTAAGCTCGGTACCGGCCGGGCTGTAGATTTCCACCTTGTCAGCCGACATGATCATCTCCTTCAATCGCTCCCCGAGGGCGATCAGTTTGTGGATATCCACCCGGTAAATGGTATTCACCAGCATGACGGCGTCCATGCCGGTCAGGCAGATATACCGGGCGCCGTTCTCAATGGCCTTCGAGTAAGCGTTGGACAGGAAGATCAGCCCGACGGCGAATTCGATCCAGACATCCGCCCGGGCGATGGCCCCTGCCACCGGGGCCGGTGGCTCCTGGTATCCTTCGCTCTGGGTGGGATGGACGATGACAACCGGGACGGCCCCGGTGGCCATGGCGGCCCTGGCCGTGGCCTGAACCACCCTCATGTCCGTACTGGTATCGGCGGTGATGACTACGTTCTCACCGGGTTTTACCAGCATTATCTGCTCCACGAGCTTCCGGGCCCCGGCCTCCACTTCCCAGCTCAGGTATTCGTCCCTAACTTCAGTTCCAAGGGTTAATTCCATCAATAACCTCCTTCCTTTGAAAAAACGCCCACTTTTGCCCGATTTTCCGCCTCTCTCACGGCTACGGCGTGACAAGCTGCGCTCGCTACGTTTTTCATCACCCTGTTAATGCCCAAAATAGGATTTATTCTTCAAGCAGGCGCTCCTGAGAACATCCGGAACCCTGTTTACCGTTGCCTCCGAGTTGTAATCCCTCCGGGCCCGAGGCTTGACTCTGAACAAAATTGAACATTTTTCAAAGGTCTCGTGTTCAGGGTATCCTGGATCGGGAGGTGCGGGAATCCTGGAGGCATCAGCGTTCCGGGACCGGCAGGGGTTCCATGAAGGCTCGCTTGCTGTGCCGGTAACCAAGATCCAGCATCAGTTCCGCCTGCTTAAGGGTCACCGGGCCGGGATCGATCACGGGAATCCCCAGGCGGTCCTCGAGCTTCGCCCGCATGTCCGGCAGGGCGCCGCAACCCAGGATCATTGCCTCGATTCCGTCTTTTCCCAGCATGTCTAAGGCCCGTTCCAGCACCCGCTCCTCGACCTTGGAAATCTGGTCGTATTCAAGTACCGGAAGATTCAAGGGCCGGATCACCGGGATGCGGTCACCCAAGCCCCGTGCGGCGATCTTGCGTCGGATGCGATTGACCGATTGATCCAGGGTCGTGAGAATCCCAATCTTCTCGGCCAGGGTCAGGGCGAACACTTGGGAAGTTTCGCCGATGCCGAGGACCGGGATCCGGGCGATCTCACGGGAACCGGCCAGGCCGGGGTCCGAGAAGCACCAGATGATCACGGCCTGGAAACCTTCTTCCTCCGCCCCTTTCACCAGAGGCAGGACATGGGCGGCCCCCCTGGCCTCGTCATATTCAGACTGGATCGCCTCGGGACCGTGAGCAAGGTTGCGGATTTCGACCTCTATTTTCGGCCTGAGCCAGCGCCGGGCCGCGGCCTCCACGCTTTGGTTCCACTTTTTCGTGGAGACTGGAATGATTACCCTTATTTTCACGGGGCCCTTCCTTTCTCACTCCCCCAGGTCCCGGAGAAGGGAGGTTAAAAAGGACCAGAGTTCCAGGACCGATGTGATCTCAAGGGATTCTTCCGGGGAATGGGCGTTTCGGATCGTAGCCCCCAGACTGATGGCGTCCAGTCCCTTGAATTTGCTGCAAAGCACTCCACACTCCAGTCCGGCATGGATTGATGCAACGGTCGGCTCCCGCCCGAAGACCCTGGAGTAAATCTTCTTCGCCCGTTGAAGGAGGGGGGAATCAGGCCGGGGTTTCCATCCGGGATAACCGACACCCGTTTCCGTCTCCCCACCGGCCAGAGTAGCGCAGGCCCGAACCGTGTCGCTGAGAGCCTCCATTTCCGAATCCACGAAGCTTCGCTGTTTGGTCCCCAGGGTCAACCGCTCCCCGGACATACCGATCGCCCCCAGGTTGGTGGAGGTTGTGACCATTTCCGGATTTTGGGGATCCCAGGAAACAGCACCTTGAGGAATTGCCATGATGAGATTGATGAGCTTCTCTTCAAAATTCAGGGTGAAAACCTTTTTCCCATCAAGGGCACCGCCCGTTTCAATCCTGATCCCTAAGTCCGGCTCGGCCTGTTGATACTCGGTTTGCAGGATTTCGGTAATTGCAGAAACAGCACTTTTTATGCTCTCCAAGCCGCTCACCGGGATCCCCCCTTCCGCTTCGGCCCGGCGGGGAATGGCGTTCAGGGAGAATCCTCCCTGAATGGCCCCCAGTCGAAATTCGGTTGCATCACCGTACCGGATGGCGTGAAGGCCCCTTCCCAGCAGTTTGATGGCGTTGGCTCGGCCCCTGTGGATGTCCAGCCCGGAATGACCCCCTTTCAGTCCTTCCACGATCAGTTTGATCCCAAGCAGCCCGGGAGGGGCCTCCTCCCATTCCGGGACAAGGTTGATAAACGTGGACCTGCTGCCCGCGCTTCCTATGTAAAAGGTTCGGATATCCTCGCAATCCAGATTGATGAGGATTCTTCCGGAGATCAGGTCCGGAGAGATTCCCTGGGCACCGATAAGTCCGGTTTCCTCCCCTACAGTGAACAGGCATTCCAAGGGCCCGTGTGGATGATCTGCCGTTTCCATCAGGGCCAGTGAGACGGCCACGCCCACACCGTTGTCTGCACCAAGGGTGGTACCCTTGGCCTTGAGCCAGTTTCCCTCCCGCATCCATTCTATAGGATCCGTTTTGAAGTCAAAGGCAAGACCCGGTTCCTTTTCGCAGACCATGTCCAGATGGCTTTGTAGGACAACTACAGGAGAGTCCTTGGCCGGGCCCACCGGGGGTTTCAACACTACCAGGTTGCCGGCCTGATCCATCCGGTGATGCAATCCCAATCTGGAGGCCTGTTTCATGACATATTCGCGGACCTTCTCTTCTCCTCCAGAACAACGGGGGATCCGGGAAATGCGGTAGAAATGGCGCCAAAAGGCTTGCGGTTCAAGACCTTTGAGAATGGTTTCCATGGCTGGAGTCTCTCGTTTAAGAAAATACGAAGGAATGCACTTGACAGGATAGAGTCCGGGGGATCGCCCCAAAAGGGACCTGCCTACGGTACCCGGCCTAATATTGTATACATGCTATATAAGGAGTCTAACCTTGTCAAGGCTTTTTTATGAAATGGTTGCAAGGAAGGCGCATGGTAAAATAACCAAGAAATTCAAAGAGTTTTGTGATGCAGGCTGATGAAGAAATCGCCGTTCATGGCAATCGCATTGCTTTGGGAATTATGTTATCATATTTTTTGTATACAAATTTTCGCCTCCTTGTTATTCTCCTTTTCGGGGAATGGGAGGAATCTTCGGCCTTCAGGCGAAGGCTTCAATTCGACCTTTTTTTAACATGGTTCAAGGATCCAAGGTGTTCAGGGGGTCGAGAGAGAAAAAAGGATTTGAGGTAAAATGGTTTTCCTTTGAACCCTAAACCCTTGGCCCCTCTAGATTCGAGTTGAAAAAACGTTCAATTTTGATCAAGGTCAAGGAATCTGAAAGAGATCCGGTATCTTCACAACCCGGGTCTTTCATCCGTTTTGCCGGGGGTGGAAACAGGAAGGGAGGCGGTTTCAAAAGATGGGCCTGAAGGATAACGTGGTGGTGAGGTTGAGGGAAGCCATTGTCAGGGGAGAGTATCGCGGTGGGGAACGTTTAAAGGAAATAGAACTTTGCAGAAGGTTCAATGTTAGCAGAACCCCTGTCCGTGAGGCCCTGAAGGAATTGGAGCAGGAATGCCTTGTCGAGATCACCGCTCACCAGGGAGCCAGGGTCAAAGAACTGACTGTCGAGGATATCTACAATATATACGATGTGCTGATCATGGTCGAGGGAGTCGCGAGCCGGCTTGCCTGTTCCAAAATCACATCCGAGCAGGTCCAGCGGCTCGAGGAATACCAATTCATGATCGAAAGGGCAGCGGCCACCAAGAACTACGACTTGGTGCACCAGTTGAACCACCAGTTCCACCGGACGATTGCAGAGTCTTCCGGCAATCCGTATGTCTTACAGATCTGGAACAACTTCCGCCACCTGTCCATCCTGCTGGGGCGTTATACCCTTTCTCCCATGATCCCGGACCAGCTCCAACAGACGCTCCTCCAGCATCCTGAAATCATCGAGGCCATCAAGGCCAAGAACGCCGCCCTGGCGGAGTTTGTCGCCAGACGCCACCTGGAGACGGGAAGGGGGCTCTTGCTGCAATACGTGCAGAAGTTGCGGGAGCAGCACCGAATCCGGGGCGAGTAGAAAGCAAATAAGGCTCCTTATGAAAATTTGTGGGTGGCTTTTTAATGTCCCATTCCGGGAATGGGAGAACCTTGGGCCTTCAGGCGAAGACTTTAGCTCGATTGTTTTATAATAGGGTTCAAGGATCCAAGGGGTCCAGGGTTCGAGTGAGAAATCGGAATTTAAGGGGAAATGATTTTCACTTGACCCCTTGGCCCATAAAGTTATCCAGCTTCAGCCGATAGTAGTTTGATTTGGGTTCAATACTGGCTTCTGAAGGGCCGCTGGCGCCTTTTCTTTCGTTCGGAGGCTCCCGGAAAAGATCCCCGAGCCCCCGCCTCAAGTAAATTCAAGGGGGGCAACGAGTCGAAGGGCCTAAGAGTTTTACATAGAACCATCGTCCGCACCACCGGGAGAAGGGGCGTGGAGATCTTTTCGGAAGTGACCTGTTGGGAGGCCTTCGTTATTTCAGGGGGTTAGGGATGGGGGAAACCCCGGCTCCCGCTTGTAAAAGCGGGAGATCGGCGGAGGGGGCAGAACTCCCCCGTCCCTAACCCCTTGAAATAACCAGGCCGTGAGACTCGGGAACGAGGAAAAGATCTCCATGCCCCTTCGATCTAAGCTAGTGTCCATCCATAAATGGCCCTTTTCCCCAATCTCTGCGTCAGGCTCAGATTTTAATCCTCGAAATACTTTAATGTATTCCTGTGGTTAAAATCTTCGCCTTCCTTGACCTTGAACAAAATTGCCTATTTATGGATGGACACTAAGCTAACATTCCCGCTATAATTCTGGCGGGCAAGCACTGCCTATTTTGGCTCTTTCGCTCTCCCTGCCAGAATTATAGCGGGAATG